>NZ_JBEYHT010000025.1:0-101448 GCF_040635425.1 Streptomyces laurentii
GTTCACTCCTCCCGGTCGCGGCTGTTCGCGCGCGTCAGGCCCCGGCCGAACTCGATCATCTTGCGGGGTTCGGTGGCCGCCCCTTTCGGCCGGGTGACGCCCGGTTACCGCTTCCCCGGTGCTACTGCGGGGTGAGCCGCTCCACGACGCCCGGGTTCTGGTCGAGCCAGGTGCGGACGGCGTCCTGCTCCTTGCCCTTGCCGGTCTCCTGGATGACGGCCTCCAGGCCGGTCAGCTCCTTCTCGCTGAGCTTGAAGTCCTTCACCCAGCGGCCGACCTCGGGGTTGTCGGCGGTGAAGCCCTTGCGGGCGATGGAGTGGACACCGTCGCCGGCGCCCCAGGTGCCCTTCGGGTCCTTGAGCTTCTTCAGGTCGAAGTCCGAGTAGGCCCAGTGCGGCGACCAGAGGGTGACCGCGATCGGCTCCTTCTTGGCATAGGCGCGCTTGAGCTCGGCCAGCATGCCGGGCGTGGAGCCGTCGACGACCTTGTACTCGCCGTCCAGGCCGTACTCCTTGAGCACCTTGTCCTTGAGGATGCCCATCATGCCCGCGCTCGGCTCGATGCCGACGATCCGGCCCTTGAACTGCCCGGCCTTGCCCTTGAGGTCGGCGAGGGAGTTCACGTCCTTCACGTAAGAGGGGACGGTCAGCTCCAGGGAGGTCGGCCCGTACCAGGAACCGAGGTCCTCCAGCTTGTTCCCGTACTTCTTCAGGTACTGGGCGTGGGTGACGGGCAGCCACGCGTCGGTCTGGAGGTCGACCTGGCCGCCGGCGAGACCGGTGTACAGGGCGCCCACCTCCAGCTGGCTGACGGCGACCTCGTACCCGCGGCGCTCCAGGAGCTCCTTCCAGAGGTACGTCGAGGCGATGCCCTCGTCCCACGGGATGTAGCCGAGGGTGATCTTCTTGCCGTTCCCGCTGCCCTTGGCGGACGAGGACGAGGCGCCGGAGCCGAAGAAGCCCATGCCGCCGGCGACGAGCGCCAGGATCACGACGCCCACGAGCGCGGTGACGGGCTGCGGGCGGTGCGCCCAGATCTTCGCGCCGGCGCGGCTCGCGCGGGCGGCGTGCGCCTTGGCGGCGGCGCGGCGGCCGAGCGGGGAGACCTGGCGGCCGAGGGCGCCGGTCATCCGGTCCAGGTACATGGCGAGGATGACGATGGAGATGCCGGCCTCGAAGCCGAGGCCGATGTCGACGTTGCCGATGGCTCGGTAGACGGCGCCGCCGAGCCCGCCGCCGCCGACCATGCCGGCGATGACGACCATGGACAGACCGAGCATGATCACCTGGTTGACGCCCGCCATGATGGTCGGCAGGGCGAGCGGCAGCTGGACGCGCAGCAGGGTGTTGCGCGGAGTGGTGCCGAACGCCTCGGCGGCCTCGACGAGTTCGCCGTCGACCTGCCGGATGCCGAGCTCGGTCATGCGGACGCCGGGCGGCAGGGCGAAGACGATGGTCGCGATGATGCCGGGGACCACACCGACGCCGAAGAAGATGATGCCGGGGATCAGGTAGACCATCGCCGGCATGGTCTGCATGAAGTCCAGGACCGGGCGCAGCACGGTGCTGACGGCCTTGGAACGGGACGCCCAGATGCCGAGCGGTACGGCGATCACGAGCGTGACGAGGGTGGCGACCAGCACCAGGGAGAGGGTCGACATCGCCTCGTCCCACAGGTCGATCGAGTCGACGAGCGCGAAACCGGCGAAGGCGAGGACACCGGCGGTCAGGCCGCGCAGCCACCAGGCGACGACGGCGAGGATGCCGGCGAAGAGCAGCGGCTGGGGCGCGGACAGGACCGCGTCGATGCCGTCGTAGAGGCCGGTGACGCCGGTGCTGATGGCGTCGAAGAGCCAGGACAGCTGGGCCTGGAGCCAGTCGACGGTGCTGTCGACCCACTGGCCGAGGGGAAGCCTAGGCATGGGTGGTCACCTCCGGGCCGGTGGCCGGCGCAGCCGTGGCGGCGGCCGCCTTGGAGACGGAGCCGGCCGTGGCCTTCTTGGCGGCAGGCGTCGTGGTAGCGGGCGTCTTCGCGGCGGGCTGCTCCAGGGACGCGGCGGACTCGGCGGTCAGGCTGCCCATGGCGGCGAGCAGCTTCTCCTGCGGTACGACGCCGAGGACGGAGCCGTCCTCGTCCTTGACCGCCACCGGGTGCGGGGCGCGCGCGGAGATCGCGCACAGCTCGGCCAGCAGCATGTCGGGGCCGACGGCCTGGCAGGCGCAGTCGGCCGGGCAGTCGGCCGCGGGCACGGTGCCGTCGGTCATGACGGCGGCGGCGGTGAGCACCCGGGTGCGGTCGACGTCCTGGATGAAGGAGGCGACGTAGTCGTTGGCGGGGCGGACCAGGATGTCCTCGGCGGTGCCGAGCTGGACGATCCGGCCGTCGCGCATGACGGCGATACGGTCGCCGAGGCGCATGGCCTCGTTGAGGTCGTGGGTGATGAAGACGATGGTCTTCTTCAGCTTGCGCTGGAGCACCAGCAGCTGGTCCTGCATGTCGCGGCGGATCAGCGGGTCGAGCGCGCTGAAGGACTCGTCCATCAGGAGCAGGTCGGCGTCGGTGGCGAGGGCGCGGGCCAGGCCGACGCGCTGCTGCATGCCGCCGGACAGCTCGTCGGGCCAGGACTTCTCCCAGCCGGCGAGCCCGCACAGCTCCAGCGCCTCGGCGGCGCGCTTCTCGCGCTCGGCGCGCCCGACGCCCTGGACCTCCAGGCCGTAGGCGGCGTTCTCGAGGACGCTGCGGTGCGGGAAGAGGGCGAAGTGCTGGAAGACCATGCTGATCTTCGTGGAGCGGACGGCACGCAGCTCGCGGGGGGAGAGCGCCGTCAGGTCGCGGCCGTCGAAGAGGACGCGGCCGGCGGTGGGGGGCAGCAGGCCGTTCAGCATCCGCAGGAGCGTGGACTTGCCGGATCCGGACAGGCCCATGACGACGAAGATCTGGCCGGGGTCGACGGTGAACGACGCGTCGATCACGGCGGCCGTCGTACCGGCGGAGCGCAGGGCTTCGCGGTCGACCGATTCGCCGCCGACGGCGGCGAGCTCGCGGACGGCTTCGTCGGGTCGTCTGCCGAACACCTTGAACAGATGGTCGGCCTGGAGCCTGGACACATACACCTCACGGGTAGCAACGAAAACGGCCCGCCACCCCCGCAGCCGGGCCGTGGAGCGGGGCGGGATCCGCCCGCTTCACCCGTCGCGTACGGGGATTCTCGCGCGGTTCACACCGTCGAATCCCGTACCGGGTCCGCTCCGGGCTCGCGCCTGCCCGGGTCCCCGTGGCGCAAACCGAATGGTGACCGGCGTCACTCCAGGTGGCGGGTGGTGTCGGTGGGGTGCGGCATGATCGGGGGGTGACGCGACGCCTGATGCTCCTCGACACCGCCAGCCTCTACTTCCGCGCGTACTTCGGCGTTCCGGACTCGGTCCGGGCGCCGGACGGGACCCCCGTGAACGCGGTGCGCGGGCTGCTCGACTTCATCACCCGCCTGGTCCAGGACCACCGGCCGGACGACCTGGTGGCCTGCTGGGACGACGACTGGCGGCCGCAGTGGCGGGTGGACCTCATCCCCTCGTACAAGGCGCACCGGGTGGCCGAGGTGACGGAGCCGGGCCGGCCGGACGAGGAGAAGATCCCGGACACGCTGGGGCCGCAGGTGCCGGTGATCGTGGACGTGCTCGACGCGCTGGGCATCGCCCGGGTCGGCGCGGCCGGCTTTGAGGCGGACGACGTGATCGGCACCCTCTCCTCGCGGGCGGCGGGCCCGGTGGACATCGTGACCGGCGACCGCGACCTGTTCCAGCTGGTCGACGACGGGCGCGGGGTGCGGGTGCTGTACCCGCGCAAGGGCGTCGGGGACTGCGATCTGGTGGACGAGGAGCTGATCCGTACGAAGTACGGGGTGCGGGCCGACCAGTACGCGGACTTCGCGGCGCTGCGCGGGGACGCCAGCGACGGGCTGCCGGGCGTCAAGGGCATCGGCGAGAAGACGGCGGCGCAGCTGATCACGGAGTACGGGGATCTGGCGGGGGTCCGCGCGGCGGCGGCCGACCGGACCTCGCGGCTCACCCCGGCGAAGCGGCGGGGCGTCGTGGAGGCGGCGGAGTACCTGGACGTCGCCCCGACGGTGGTCCGGGTGGCACGGGACGTGCCCCTGCCGGAGTTCTCGCCCACCCTGCCGGCGGCGCCGCGAGACCCGGAAGCGCTCATGGGTCTGGTGGAGCGGTGGGGGCTCGGCGGGGCGGTGGGGCGGATGCTGCCGGTCCTGGAGCGCTGAGGGGCCTGTTACGGACGCGCGCCGGGATGTTAGCTTAGGTAATCCTAAGTTCTGTTCCGAGGGCGCGTCGGCTCCCCCGGAGGCAGGATCTCGACCGCATGGATCCGAAACGGGGAGACCACCGTGGCCCAGCAGCCCGCCGCCCAGCCCGCCCGCAAGGCGCCGCAGGCACACGAGGCCCGAGTGGTGCGCACGGAGCGGATCACCCCGCACATGATGCGCGTGATACTCGGCGGCCCCGGCCTCGACGCCTTCACGCTCGGCGACTTCACCGACCACTACGTGAAGCTGCTGTTCGCGCCGGAGGGCGTGACGTATCCGGAGCCGTTCGACATGGAGCGGATCCGCGCGGAGTTCCCGCGCGCCGAGTGGCCGGCGACCCGGACGTACACCGTACGGGCCTGGGATCCGGTGCACCGGGAGCTGACCGTCGACTTCGTGGTGCACGGCGACGAGGGCCTGGCCGGGCCGTGGGCGGCGCGAGCCCAGGCCGGGGACACCATCCGTTTCCTCGGCCCGGGCGGCGGCTACGCCCCGGACGAGGCCGCCGACTGGCATCTCCTCGTCGGTGACGAGAGTGCCCTGCCGGCGATCGCGGCGGCGCTGGAACGGCTGCCGGAGGGCGCGGTGGCGCACGCGTTCCTGGAGGTGGCGGACGTCGCCGAGGAGCAGAAGTTCCGTACGCCCGCCGGGGTCGACGTCACCTGGCTGCACCGCGGCGACCGCCCGGTGGGCGAGGCCCTGACCGAGGCGGTGCGCGCCCTGGACTTCCCGGCGGGCGACGTCCACGCCTTCGTGCACGGCGAGGCCGGTTTCGTGAAGGAGCTGCGCCGCCATCTGCGGCTGGACCGCTGCGTGCCGCGCGAGCGGCTGTCGATCTCGGGCTACTGGCGGCTCGGCAAGACGGACGAGGCGTGGCGCGCGGTCAAGCGGGAGTGGAACGCGCAGGTGGAGCGCGAGCAGGAGGGCTGACACTCCCCGTTCATACCTGCCCGAGGGGGCGGAGGCCGACCGGTCTCCGCCCCTTCGGGCGTTTCCCGGGGGCGGCGGCTCCGCGATCCGTGCCGTACAGCCGGTCTCGGGGCCGGCGGCTCAGCGTTCCGTGCCGTACAGCCGGTCTCGGGGCCGGCGGCTCAGCGTTCCGTGCCGTACAGCCGGTCTCGGGGCCGGCGGCTCAGCGTTCCGTGCCGTACAGCCGGTCTTGGGTCCGGCTGCTCAGCGTTCCGTGCCGTACAGCCGGTCCGAGGCGTCGACCTGGGCGAGCCGGCGCAGTGCGGCGAAGACCGCGTCGCCGAGGACGGTGCCGACGACCACGCTCTCGACCAGGTCCTCGCGCGCCACGTTGCGGGCCACGTAGTCCAGGTCCGCGCGGGCCACGCCTTCGGCGGCGTCCGCGTAGTCGTCGAGGACCTCGATGAAGGAACCGTGGCCTACGTCCTCCAGGGCGGCGAGGGCAACCGCGAGGGCCTCGCCGGCCGGGGACAGCGGGTGACTGCGCCAGCCGCGGCGGGCGATCAGCTCGGCGACGGCCTTCCGGGCGGCCGCGCGGCTGTCTTCCGTCTGCCCGCCGGCGGCACCGTCATAGCTCGGGGCCACGCGCTGCGCCGCGGTGCCGAGCATCTCGTGCAGGGGGAGTTCGGGATCGTCGATGGCGACGATGACCTCGCGGATGGCCGCCACGGACAGACCGCCGACGTCGAGCAGGGCGCGGATGAGGCGGAGCCGCCGGATGTGCGTCTCCTCGTACGAGGCCTGGTTCGGGCTCGTCAACTGCCCCGCGGGCAGCAGCCCTTCCCGGACGTAGTACTTGATCGTCGGCACGGACACCCCGGTCCTGCGACTCAACTCTCCGATACGCACCGCGCGTTCACCTTTCCCGTCGTGCTCCGGCCTTGCCGACCGCCTCCTCATCATAGATAGTGGCTCTATCAGATAGCAGGAAGTGCCACTATCCGTTTCTGCCGCTGTGCGCTGCGCGCCGCGCGCGCCCCACATGCCACGCATCCCTCGGGGGGACTCCCATGACCTCGGCACCGCAACTCCGCACACTCCACCGGCCCCTGGTCTGGTTCGCCGCGTCAATGGCCGCCCTCGCACTCGTCTGCGTCGGCGGACTCGCGCTGGACGACCGGGTCCTGGTCGGCGTGCCGATCTGGGCCAAGCCGCTGAAGTTCGCGCTCTCGTTCATCGCCTACGGCCTCACGCTGGCCTGGATGCTCTCGCTGCTGCCCGGCACCCGGGCCCGCCGGGTCGGCTGGTGGGCCGGCACCGTGCTCACCGTCACGTCCGCCGCCGAGATGGTCATCATCACCGGCCAGGTGATCCGCGGCCGGCAGAGCCACTTCAACGTCGGGACACCCTTCGACGCGGCCCTCTTCCAGGCCATGGGCGCCACCGTCGCCGTGCTCTGGCTGGCCGCGCTGGTCATCGCCGTCCTGCTGCTGCGCGCCCGGATCCTGGACCGCGCCACCGCCTGGGCCGTACGGCTCTCCTCCCTCATCGCGCTCGCCGGCGCGGCCATCGGCTTCGTGATGACCCAGCCCACGGCCGGCCAACGCGCCCAGGACAAGCCGGGGATCACCGGCGCGCACAGTGTCGGCGTGACCGACGGCGGGCCCGGCCTGCCGCTGATCGGCTGGTCCACCACCGGCGGCGACCTGCGCGTCGCCCACTTCTTCGGGATGCACGCGCTCCAGCTGATCCCGCTGCTCCTGCTCGCCCTGGCCGCGCTCGCCCCACGCTTCGCCCGGCTCGCCGACGACCGGGTCCGACTGCGGCTCGTCCTGGTCGCCTCCGGCGCGTACGCCGCCGTGTTCGCCGTGGTCGCCTGGCAGGCGCTGCGCGGGCAGCCGCTCCTCTCCCCCGACGCCGCGACCCTGGCCGCGGCCGGCGCGATCGCCGTCGCCACCGCCCTCGGCACGGCCCTCGCCCTGCGCCTCCCGCGCGCGAGGCCCGGCACGCCGGCCCGCAGGACCCGCGAGCCCCAGGCCGCCTGACGTCGACGGAGAGACGAAGGGGCGGAGGCCGGCCGGCCTCCGCCCCTTCGTCATCCCGCGGGTGCGGGTCCGCTTCGACTTACCTACCGAGAAAGTCAGCGCCAGCTTTCCCAGGAAAGTCGAAGCGGGGCGGTCCTGCTTGATCCGGTCCGGCGCGCCCCGGCGATCCCTCCACGTTTCAAAGAGGCGAGGGCATGACCACACCCACACCGGTGGACGCCGAGCGGGCCTGGCAGTCTCTCCAGCTGGTTCCTCACCGGCGGCACGATCCTGCTCACCGGCCACGGTGCCGCTGACGGGTCTACGACACGCGCATCTTCCCCAGGAGGTGCAGCGCTTCCCTGAAATCGTCGAGGGCGGGGGCGTATTCCCGGGCGACGACCCGGTACGCCGCCCGGTCGACGAGCCGGTCGGCCAGGACCCGCGTCCCGTCCGCCGACTGGTGCCGGTGCAGCCGGCGGGCCAGCTCCACCCCCTCGTCGAACAGGGAGCACACGCGCTCCGGCAAGCGGTACCAGCGGTTCCCCGCCAGCACCGCGGAGCGGATGGTGAGCGTGTGGTGGACCCGGACCAGTTCGGCCAGGAACCGGTCCGGATCCTCGGCGGCCCGCGGCGTGAGGACGTCCCTCTCCTCACGCAGGGGGTCCAGGCTGTCGGCGTAGTGCCGCCGGGCGTCGGCGGACCAGTCCTGGTGGCGCGCACCCGCCGCGGGGCGTGGCGCGGCGCGGGTCGCCCGCTCGCCGTCCACACGGGAACACGACTGCAGGACCGCCCAGTACGCCACCTGACGGTCATCGTTCCAGCCCGTGCGCTCGCCGGTGGCGGCCAGCTCCATGAACACGGCCAGCGCCTCCTGCCATGCGGCGGCGGCCCGCTCGTCCCGCTCGCGGGCGTCGAGCATCCGCGCGTGGCCGATCAGCGTATGGAGGTGGTCGCCGAGCGACACATCGCCCTGCCCGCCCCCGGCCCGTTGCACATCGACGAGCTCCCCGTACGCGGCGAGTGCCTCACCGGACCGGCCGGCGGCGTCGAGCGCGCCGATCCACTGCACGAACCCCGCCGCGAGCTCCCCGTATCGAAGCCCGTCCGGCCGAATCGCCGCGACCCACTCGGCCATGGCCTCGGCGGCCTCGGCGTGCCGTCCCTCCTCGGCGACACCGGCGGCCCACAGGGGCAGCCCCCCGACCCGGCTGCTTCCGGTCCGCTTCGCCTTCGCCCGGTCCATGGCCAGCATCTCGGCGCGCAGCGCGAGTCCTTCCGCGCGTCGCCCCAGTGCGAACAGAGGCCGCTGGGCGTAGGCGAGCGACGTGTGCACGAGGTCTTCCCGGGCGGGCTCGGCCGGATCCACGGCACGGGCCGCCGCCAGCGCCTCCTCGCACAGCGTCCACTGGATCTCGGGCCGGTCCCTGAACCGGTCGTCGAAACCGAGGTGCTGCAGGGCCCGGACCAGCTTGGGCAGATAGGCCTTGGGACTCACCTGAGCAAGTACCCGATAGGCGTCGACTTCCTCGCGTACGGTGCGGCGCCCCGAGGCCAGAAGTGCCACCCGGGCCCGGAGAACTGCGTCCTGATCGAATTTCCCCCACGCATTCATGACGGCGATTCTGAGTGCCGCCGACAGGGCCCAACAACCGTCCTGAGCTGTGCCGTTCGTCCTACGAAAAATCCCTTTGACCTGTCATGATGGATCTGGCATCACTTTTCGCGGGAGGACGGGACAACCGATTGTCCGTCCGGCGCGAAACGAGGTCGCTTTCCATGCGTTTCGAGGACAGGGCCGTCGGTGCCGTACTGGGTTCCGCCGTCGGAGACGCGCTGGGGGCGCCGTTCGAATTCGGGCTCCCGGGGGTGTTCCGGGAGCGGTTCCCGGACGGGGCCGGCGAGATGTGCGGGGGCGGCGGCTGGGATCCGGGCGAGGCGACGGACGACACACAGATGGCTGTCCTGGTCGGCGCGTCGCTCGTCGAGCGCGACGGGCTCGACCTGCCCGACATCTTCGACCGGTTCCGGCGCTGGGCCGCCGCCGAACCGAAGGACATCGGCCTGCAGACCGAGGCCGTGCTGCTCGGCGGGGATCCCTGGGACACCGCCGCGGCACGGCACTTCGAGGGCACCATGCACGCGGCGGGCAACGGTTCGCTGATGCGCGCCGCCACCTCCGCCGTGCACTTCGCCGCCGCGGGGCGCACCGCCACCATGACCGCCGCCCGGCACCTCGCCGCGCTCACCCACGGGGACCCCGCCACGTGGGAGGGCACGGCGGTGCTCCACGAACTGGTCCGCGTGGCCCTGCTCGGCGACGACCCGCTCGCCGCCGTACCCGCCACGCTCGCCGAAGTCGCCGCGCCGCACCGGGAGCGGTGGGCGGCGGTCCTCGCGCCGGACTGGCGGCCCGAGGACGCCACCGAGTTCAACGGCGCCGTCTGGCCCTGCCTCGGCTCCGCCCTCTGGGCACTGCGCACCACCGCCTCGTACACGTCGGCGCTCGCCGCCGCGATCGACCTGGGCGGCGACACCGACACGGTCGCCGCCGTCACCGGCATGCTGGCGGGCGCGGTCCACGGCCCCGCCCGCTGGACGGACCCGCTGCACGTCCCGCTGCCGGGGTTCGGCAATCGCGTGCTCCGCGCCGCCGACCTGCGCGACCTCGCCCTGGCCCTGCTCTGACCCGGCCCGAACCCGCCCCCGCGTCAAGGCGTCCCGTGCGTGCCAGGATCTCGCCGACCGTACGCACACGAGGAGGCACCGTGGACGGCCGTTCACCGCACGACCACGCCGACTGGGAGGAGGTCGTGTCCTCGGCTCGCGAGCGGGCCCGCTCGCGGCAGGCCCTCACGGTCGAGCGCAACGGCCTGTCGGGGGATGTCCGGTACCACTGGTCGCTCGACGACGCACGGATGACCTGATCCCGTGGAGGGGAGCCGTTCCTGACGGGACGGCTCACGATGATCGGCAGCGTGAGCCTGTCCCAGCGGACCTGGCTGTGGTCCTGGGCCAACGAGTCACTTCCGTCAGCGGCCTTGGGCGACATCGCGCGGGTACGCCGGTTCGGCGAGGCGCACGACTTTCCGGAGCTGCCCTGGCCGGGCTTCGGCTACCTGCCCGAACTCGTCGCCGAAGCACGGATGGTCGCGGCCTCGGTCCTCGACGCCGACGGACTCTGGTCGGAGTCCACCGACGACGGGGAACCGCACTTCCTGCTCCACGACCTGAAGCCGGTCACCGACGCCGCATGACGGGGGCGTGACGGCCCCGGCGCTGATCCGTCGGCCCCACCCCGGGCTTTCCGGACACGGCCTACCGCTTGCGCACCGTGGCCAGGACCTCGCGGTCGGGCTGGAGCGTCAGGCTCGGCACCGGGCGTATCTCGCCGGGGTCGAGGTCGAGCCGGAAGCGGCGGGCGATCACCGCCAGCACGAGGACGGCCTCGACCATCGCGAAGCGGGTGCCGAGGCAGACCCGCGGGCCGCCGCCGAAGGGGAACCAGGCGTACTCGGGTATGTCCTCGGCCGGGGTGCCGTCGGCCTGGGCGAGCCACCGCTCGGGACGGAACTCCAGCGGGTCCCGGTACCAGCGGCCGTCGCGGTGGGTGGCCCACTGGCTGCTCCAGACCCGGGTGCCGGGGCGCACCGGCGCGCCGCCCAGGGTGGCGCCCTCCTTCGCGATCGCGGTGGTCAGCCAGATCGCGGGATAGAGACGCAGGGTCTCCTTCACCACGGCCTGGGTGTAGGCGAGTTCGGTGAAGTCGTCGAAGCCGGGGTCCCGGTCGCCGAGCACCCGGTCGAGCTCCTCGCCCAGCGCGTCGGCGACCCGCGGGTTGTGTGCCAGCAGGTACCACGCCCACAGCAGGGTGGAGCTGGTGGTCTCGTGGCCGCCGACGTAGAGGGTGACGGTCTCGTCGCGGATCTCCCGGTCGGAGAGCGGCGCGCCGGTCTCGTCCCGGGCCGCGAGCAGCCGGCTGAGCAGGTCGGGGCGCTCGGTGTCGCCGCCCCGGTGGCGGGCGACGACCCGGGCGACCTCGTTGTCGATGACGGCCACGGCCCGCTTGATCCGGGCCCGCCCCCGCGTGGGGACCCAGTCGGGCAGGATCCCGCCGAGACCGCTGAACTCGTCGCCGATCTCCCGCTGGGCGACGTCCATGGCCTGGCCGATGGCCTCGACGTCGGCGGCGGTATCGGTGCCGAAGATGGTGCGGACGGCGATCAGCTGCGTGAGCCCGGTCATCTCCCGCTTGACGTCGACCCGTTGTCCGTCGGTCCACCGCTCGGCGAGGGCGATGGCGCACTCGGCCATGGTGGCCGCGTAGGACTTGACCTGCCGGGGCCGCACGGACGGCTGCACCAGGGAGCGCTTGCGCCGCCAGTCCGCGCCCTTGGCGACCACCACCCCGTCACCGAGCAGGCTGCGTACGGCAATGCCGAGGTCGGGCTGGTCGAAGGTCCGCTCGACCTCGGTGAGCAGTTCGCCGACGGTCTCCGGGTGGGCGATGAACAGCATCTCGCTCGGACCGAACCGCCAGCGGACGAAGTCCCCGCGCCCCCGCAGCTGTTCGAAGAAGGCGAGCGGGTCCTTGCCGAACTCCGGCATGTTCCCGAGCACCGGGACCCCGCGCGGTCCCGGCACCCTCCTTCGTCCGTCCGCCTCCCTGGCCTCGGCATCGGCGGGCGGACCGGCGTGCGTGGTCACAGGCGTTTCCTTCCACGGGAGTTGCCCCACAGGGCCCGGTGGTGCGTACGCGACCATGGAAGCCGACGGACCCGACACCACGCCAGCCCTGTGGACAACCGGCTGTGGAAAACTCGCCGGCACTCCCCCGCCGACATCCGTCCGGGCATGTCGCCGAACCTGGCCGGAAAACCGTCGGGCCCGGCCAGGCGTCCATCCGCCCCGGCCGGGCCCGTCAGCGCACTGCTCAGTGCGTCTCTCAGCGCATCGCTCAGCCCACCGAGCTGTACGCCACCACGCCCCTCAGCAGCGCGTCCACGGCCTTGCGCGCGTTCTTCGGCACGGTGCTGCCCTCCCTGGGCGCGGCCGCGGCGATCTGCCCGAGCACGTCGATGACCTGCTTGCACCAGCGGACGAAGTCGCCGGCCGGCATCTCGGCCTCGCGCAGCACCTCGTCGAGCCCCTTGTCGGAGGCCCACTGGTACACGGCCCAGGCGAAGCCCAGGTCGGGCTCGCGCTGTCCGACGCCCTCGGCCTGGTGGAGCCGGAACTCCTCCTCCAGCGCGTCCAGCCGGCCCCAGATCCGCACCATCTCGCCGAGCGCCGCCTTCGACCGGCCGGTCGGCAGCTTCGGCGCCATGGCGTCGTCGGACTGCCGGGCCTCGTAGACGAGCGCGGAGACACAGGCGGCCAGCTCGGCCGGGCTGAGCCCCTCCCACACGCCTTCGCGCAGGCACTCGCTCGCCAGCAGGTCGAGTTCGCCGTAGAGCCGGGCGAGCCGCTTGCCGTTGTCCGTGACCTCGTCGTCGCGCAGATAGTCCAGCTCGGTCAGGAGCGCGACGATCCGGTCGAAGGTTCGGGCGATGGTGTTGGTGCGGCCCTCGATGCGCCGCTCCAGCTGCTTGGTGTCGCGCTGCAGCCGGTGGTAGCGCTCGGCCCAGCGGGCGTGGTCCTCGCGCTCGTCGCAGCCATGGCAGGGGTGCGCGCGGATCTCGGTGCGCAGCCGGGCGATCTGGCGGTCGTCGGCCGCGGCCGAACGCTGCTTGCGGTGCCGCTCGGGGTCGAGGTGACCCGCCTTGGACCGCAGTGCGGAGGCCAGGTCGCGGCGGGACTGCGGCGACTTCGGGTTGAAGGACCGCGGGATCCGCATCCGCTCCAGCGGCTCCACGGGCACCGGGAAGTCGATCGACGCGAGTCGCTTGACCTGCCGCTCGGCCGTCAGCACCAGCGGGCGCGGCCCGTCGTGGTGGTCGAAGCCGCGGTGCCGGTCGGTCCGGCCGGCCGGCACGCCCGGGTCGAGGACCAGCGCGAGACCGGCGAACTTGCCCGTCGGCACGTGGATGACGTCACCGGGCTTCAGCCGCTCCAGCGACGCCGCGGCCTGCGCACGGCGCTGCGCGGCGCCTTGCCGGGCCAGGTCCGTCTCGCGGTCCTTGAGTTCGCGGCGGAGCCGCGCGTACTCCTCGAAATCGCCGAGGTGGCAGGTCATGCCCTCCTTGTAGCCGCTCAGGCCCTCCTCGTTCTTCTGCACCTGGCGGGAGATCCCGACGACCGAGCGGTCGGCCTGGAACTGGGCGAAGGAGGTCTCGAGCAGCTCGCGCGAGCGGTGCCGGCCGAACTGGTCGACGAGGTTGACCGCCATGTTGTACGAGGGCTTGAAGCTGGAGCGCAGCGGATACGTACGGGTGCCGGCGAGTCCGGCGAGGTGGCCGGGGTCCATGCCGCGCTGCCACAGCACCACGGCGTGGCCCTCGACGTCGATGCCGCGCCGCCCGGCCCGCCCGGTGAGCTGGGTGTACTCGCCGGGGGTGATGTCCGCGTGCTGCTCGCCGTTCCACTTGACGAGCTTCTCCAGGACCACCGACCGGGCCGGCATGTTGATGCCGAGGGCCAGCGTCTCGGTGGCGAAGACCGCCTTGACGAGACCGCGGACGAACAGCTCCTCGACGACCTCCTTGAAGGTCGGCAGCATGCCGGCGTGGTGCGCGGCGATGCCCCGCTCCAGGCCTTCGAGCCACTCGTAGTAGCCGAGGACGTGCAGGTCCTCGGTGGGGATGGCGGCGGTGCGCTCCTCGACGATCTCGCGGACCCGCAGGCGGGCCTCCTCGTCGTTGAGCCGCAGGCCCGCGTGGAGGCACTGCTGTACGGCGGCCTCGCAGCCGGCCCGGCTGAAGATGAAGGTGATGGCGGGCAGCAGCCCCTCGGCGTCCAGCCGGTCGATGACCTCGGGCCGGCCCGGCGTCCAGATCCGGGAGCGTGCGCGCCGCTCGCGCTCGCGGTCGGCCTCGCGGACCATCTTGCCGCGCCGCCGCTCGCGCGGGTTGTACGTCCGCGAGTTCTCGGTCCGGGCCAGGCGCAGCAGGTCGGGGTTGACCTCGCGGCGGGAGGAGCCGCGGCCGCCGTGGTCGGTCTCCTCCTCGAAGAGGTCGTACATCCGCCGGCCGGCCAGCACGTGCTGCCACAGCGGCACGGGGCGGCTCTCGGAGACGATGACCTCGGTGTCGCCGCGGACGGTGTCGAGCCAGTCGCCGAACTCCTCGGCGTTCGACACGGTCGCCGAGAGCGACACGAGCGTCACCGACTCGGGGAGGTGGATGATCACTTCCTCCCACACGGCGCCGCGGAAGCGGTCGGAGAGGTAGTGGACCTCGTCCATGACCACGTAGCCGAGGCCGGAGAGCGCCTGCGAGCCCGCGTAGAGCATGTTGCGCAGGACCTCGGTGGTCATGACGATCACCGGGGCGTCGCCGTTGACACTGTTGTCACCGGTGAGCAGGCCGACCTTGTCGTGTCCGTAGCGCTTGACGAGGTCGGTGTACTTCTGGTTGGAGAGCGCCTTGATGGGCGTGGTGTAGAAGCATTTGCGGCCCTGCTGGAGGGCCAGGTGGACGGCGAACTCGCCCACGATGGTCTTGCCGGAGCCCGTGGGCGCGGCGACGAGCACGCCCTTGCCCGCTTCGAGGGCCTGGCATGCCTCGATCTGGAAGGGGTCCAGACCGAAGTCGTACATCTCGCGGAAGGAGGCCAGCGCGGTGGCCTGGTCCGCGGAGCGGGCGCGGGCAGCCGCGTACGCCTCGGCTGGTGTGAGGTCCTCAGTCATCTTGTCAACGAGCCTACCCGCCCCCTCTGACAGTGACGCGATCTTTATGGGGCGGCCTCGGGAGGCCCCGGGCGGACCTGCCGGGCGGGCTGCTACGGGGCGGGCGGGGCCAGGACGCGCAGGGCACCCGGGACGCAGCGGGCGGTGAGCGGGAGGGGGCCCAGCGGCTCGCCGTCGGCGTATCCGGTCACGTCGGGGGCGTCGAGGGTGAGGGCACGGACCCGGTGCAGGGTGACCTTGGGGTGGCTGAGGTGGGTGCCCTTGTAGACGCGCGGGAAGACCTTGATCAGTTCGGTGCGCGGGAGGTCGCCGACGACGATGACGTCGAAGAGCCCGTCGTCCATGACGGCGTCGGCGCATATGCGCATGCCGCCGCCGTAGGAGGTGCCGTTCCCGACGGCGACGAGCGTGGCGTCGACCCTCGTCTCGGTGCCGTCGTCGAGGGTGAGGCGGTACGGGATGGGCCGGAACGAGGCGAGTTCGGCGAGGATCGCGAGGTCGTACTTGAAACGTCCGGCGGGCAGCCGCATCCGGTTGCCGCGGTCGTTGACCCGGGAGTCGAAGCCGGAGGCGAGAACGGTGCCGAACCAGCGCCCGCCGGCCGCACCGGCGGCCTTCTCCCCCGAGCCGTCCTCCTCCGAGCCCCCCTGGTTCCGCTCCCCCAGGCCCTGCTCGACCCGTCCCAGGTCGATCACGCGCCCGCCGTCGCCCTTGAGGACCTCGGCGACGGTCGCGGCGGCCCCGGCCGGATCCCGGACGGGCAGTCCGAGGGAGCGGGCGAAGTCGTTGCCGGTGCCGACGGCGATCACGCCGAGCGGGGTGCCGGTGCCGGCCACCGCCTGCAGCGCCAGGGAGACGACGCCGTCGCCGCCCACGGCCACGAGCGCGTCGGTGCCGGCCGCGACGGCCTCGCGGACGCGCCGCAGCGCGTCGTCGGCGTCGTGGCCGAGGATCGTCCGCACGGAGAAGCCGGCGTCCCGGAGCACGCGAGCGGCCGGCTGCGCGGCGTGCGCGCCCCGGCCGCGCCCCGCTGTGGGATTGACGAAGAGGGTGATGTCGCTGGTCATGGGGTCCCCCCGGATCGGGTCTGAGGGGGGACCCTACATCAGGTGATGTCGTCGTAACCGTTGAGCCGCTGCGACCTGGCTCCGTCCGACTCGCCAGTGGCCTGCTCGGGCAGCACCCGCGCGGCACCCACGGTCTCGACCTCGCCGATCGCCTCGGGGGTCAGGTCCAGCCGGGAGGCCTCGTCGTCGTCGAGAGCGGCATCGGCGTTCTTGCGTCCGCGCCGCCTGTCGTTGAGCAGCGAGAAGCCGACGGCCGCCAGGTAGAGCACGGTGATCGGGCCGGCCAGGGCGAGCATGCCGACCGGGTCGGTGGTCGGGGTGATCACGGCGCCGAAGACGAACACGCCCATGATCACGCCGCGCCACCAGCGGGCCATCCGGCGGCCGCTGAGGACGCCGGTGAGGTTCAGCATCACCAGCACCAGCGGCAGCTCGAAGGCGAGGCCGAAGACGAGCACCATGCGCAGGGTGAAGTCGAGGACGTCACCGAGCGAGAGGATGTTGGCGGATCCCGCGGGCGTGAGGCTGATGAGCACCTGCACGCTGACGGGAAGGATGAGGTACGCGAGGTAGGCGCCGGCCGCGAAGAGCGGGACCGCGGCGCCGACGAAGGCGTATGTGTACTTCTTCTCGTGCTTGTGCAGACCGGGCGCGATGAAGGCCCAGAGCTGGTACAGCCAGACCGGGCTCGCCACGACGAGACCCGTCGTGAGGGAGAGCTGGATGGTCGTGCTGAACGGCGCCATCAGCGTGTTGAAGGACACGATCGCGCAGTTGCCTCCGTCGCTGGTGACACCGGGCCCGCACTTGGGCACCGACCCGGTCAGGAACTGCATCAGCTCCTCGCTGTACACGAGGGCCACGATGGTGACCGCCGCGATGGCCAGCAGGCCCTTCGCCAGGCGGTTCCGAAGCTCACGCAGGTGTTCCACGAGGGGCATACGGCCCTCGGGGTCCTTCTCCTGCTTGCGGGCGGACTTGAGCAACCCACGTCCTCATCTCGTGCGGCAGCCGCCGCGTGACGCGGCGGCTACGGCGGGCCGGGTCAGCTCAGCGCTTGGTGGTGTCGGTGGGCTCGGCCACGGGACGCGCGCTGGTCACGTCGCCGGGCGCGGCCTGGATGGTCCGGGGCACCGCCTGGTCCGCGGGGGTGGCGTGGGGCGGGTCGGCGGGCGCGCTCTGCTGGTCGTCGGACTTCATCGCCTTGGCCTCGCTCTTGAGGATGCGTGCCGACTTGCCCAGCGAACGAGCCATGTCCGGGAGCTTCTTGGCGCCGAAGAGCAGGATGATCACGACAAGGATCAGAATGATCTCGGTGGGGCCGAGCCTACCCATAGCTGTTTACCTTCTTCACCGAGGCGACATTGGAAGTGCGTGCCCGGCGGGCCGGACGGGCGTCCGGCCACCGCGCTGCATGCGATCGTAACCCGCAGGGGTAAACGGGCGGCAATGACTGTGCATACTCGCGATTGCGCCCCGCGCCTGGACACCGCGCGGGACAAGCCCGAAGTCAGCGCAGGGTCTCCCCCGTTCGCGCCAGGTCGGTGGCGGCGCGTTCCAGGTCCTCGGCGGCCTGATGGATGCGCTCTGTGGTGCGGGCCACTTGACGGCCGAGACGCCGCGCCTCCACGAAGACCTTGATGCCGAGGACGCCGAGGACGGCGATGCCGAGGAAGCCGAGAGCGACGGCGAGCATGGGCCAGAACATATGCCGAGCCTAGACGCTGTGCGGGAGCGGGCCGCCGCCGGTGGCCGGCCGCGGCCCGTACAGGTCCATGGGCCGGTCCGTGGGCCGGTCCGTGGGCCGGTCCGTGGGCCGGTCCGCTCGCCGATGGACGCCCGGCATATGCCGCCCTTCAGCAGGCGGCGGACCGAACCGTGATGTGCAGGCGCAGGGTGTTGACGCCGCCGTCGGTGAGGAGTTCCACGATCCGCTCCCCGGCCGGCTTGCGGACGGCGCTGCCGCACTCGGGGCAGGTGAAGGAGTAGAAGGTGGTACGACGGCTCGCGCCGATGGCGAGCCGGAAAGCGCCCGCGGAGAGTTCGAAGCGGGCGCGGCAGTCGGGGCAGGCGGCCTTGTAGAGGACCTGCGCGACCGGGGGAACCGGGGCCACCGGAGCCATGAGGCCGGGCATCACGGACATTTCCCTTGACTCTCCCTGTGCTCGGGAGAGGCGCCCGGACGACACCCCTCATGGGGAACAGCGCCCCGCCGCTCCGGAACGTCACCGTCCGGTCCGCCGGACACCGGCCCGGCGGATGCCCTGGCACTCGCTAACGCACGCACCCCGCCGCTCCCGGCCCGCCGCTCAGCCGTCGTACGCGGCCAGCGCCGCGGCCGCCGCCTCGCGCGCGCTGTCCGCCAGCTCCGGCGGGGACACGATCCGCCCGTCGCTGCCGAGCCGCAGCGCGAGCCGTCGCAGCGAGGCGGGCGCCGGGGTCCGCAGGGTGATCCGCAGTCCCCCGTCGGGCAGTTCCTCGGCCCGGTCGTGCGGGTAGTACTCGGCGACCCAGCGGCCGCCGGGCCCCACCTCCACCACGACCTCCGGGTCCTCGGCGGACGGCTGCACCAGCCCCGCCGACAGGTCCCGCAGCTCGATCTCCGGCGGCGCGGCGGCCTCGTCCAGGAGCCGGATCTCGGCCACCCGGTCGAGCCGGAAGGTGCGGCGCGCCTCGGAGAGCCGGCACCACGCCTCCATGTACGTGTGGCCGACGGCGAACAGCCGGATCGGGTCCACCTCGCGCTCGGTGAGCTCGTCGCGCGCGGGCGAGTAGTAGCGCAGCCACAGCCGGCGGCGTTCCGAGATCGCCCGGTCGACCTCGGCGAACACCCCGCCCTCGGACTCGAAGGTCACCGAGAGCCGGGAGCTGGCCCCGGCGGCCTCACCGGCCGCCGCCTCCAGCTTGGCGGTCGCCCGCAGCAGCGCGTCGCGGTCGCCCTCGCGCAGCCCGGGCAGCGTCGCCACGGCGCGCGCCGCGACCAGCAGCGCGGTCGCCTCGTCGGCGGCGAGCCGCAGCGGCTCGGCGGCCTCCGCGCCCAGGGCGTTCGGATTGCGCCACCAGATCCGGTCGCCGTCGGTGTCGATGTCCAGCAGATCGCCGCCCCGGAAGCTGGTGCCGCACATCGGCAGCACGTCCAGGTCGGAGATCAGCTCGTCCTCGGTGATCCCGAAGGCCCGGGCGACGTCGGCGACGTGCGCGCCCGGACGTTCGCGCAGATACGTGACGAGGGAGAGCATCCGCCTCGTCTGGTCGATGGCGTTGACGGCCACGGTCGTTCCTCTTCCCCTCAGCCCTTGGCCACGGCGCGCAGCCGGTCCACCACGTCGGCCCGCAGATCGGCCGGTTCCAGCACGACCACGTCGGGGCCGAACTCCACGAGCCAGGCGTCGAGGCCGTGCCCGTACGGGATCTCCAGCTCGTCCCAGCCGTCGGTGCCCTCGGTCACCGCGGTGGCCTTGGCCCGCAGCGGATAGGCGCAGCCGGCCCGCAGCCGGATCCGGGCGGTCCGGGTGGCGGTCTCGCCCGCCCAGCTCTCGACGGTCTCACGGACGGTGACGGCGTCGGGCACGGGCGTGGTGAACGCGCCGGCCCGGGAGCGCACCTTGCCGGTGATCCGGGACAGCCGGAACACCCGCTCCGCGCCCCGGTCGCGGTCCCAGCCCGCCAGGTACCAGTGGCCGCGCCAGCACTCCAGGGTCCACGGCTCGACCTGCCGGGGCTCGGGGCGGGCGGCGTTGGCCTTGCGGTAGTCGAAGACGACCGGGCGGCGGTCGCGGCAGGCCAGCATCAGCGGCTCGAAGGCGGCCTCGTGGACCGGGATACGGGGTTCCAGCGCGCCCGGCCGGTCGTCGTACGGGTCCTCCGCCTCGGGCATGCCGGCGGCGCGCAGCTTCTGCAGGGCGCCGCTCGCGGCGCCGGCGAGGCGGGCCTGCTGCCACACCTTGGCGGCGAGGCCGAGCGCGGCGGCCTCCTCGGCGTCCAGGGTGATGGGCGGCAGCCGGTTGGAGTCGCGGCGGGCCAGGTAGCCGGTCTCGCCGTCCAGGTTCTCGACGGTCTCGATGACCAGGCCGAGCTCGCGCAGATCATCCTTGTCGCGCTCGAACATCCGGTTGAAGGCGTCCTCGCCGGACGCCCCGCCGGGCCCCGGTCGGAAGGCCTCGACATAGGCCTCGATGGACCCCCGCAGTTCGCGCTTGCTGAGCGGCCGGCGGGCGCCGAGCAGACACAGCGCCAGGTTCATCAGCCGCTCGGCCTTGGCAATCGCCATCGACGCCCCGCACCCTCTTTTACCGGTTGGACTCTTCGGAGGTCCGACCGTACCGCCCCGGGGTGTGTGGACCAAAGCCGAGGGTCCCCGCCCTGATGGGCGGGGACCCTCGGTCCGGTCTCGCGATCCGGGTCAGCGCTTGTGGACGGCCACGAGGTCGCAGACGAAGATCAGCGTCTCGTTCGGGCCGATCTTGCCGCCCGCGCCCTGCTCGCCGTACGCCAGGTGCGACGGGATGATCAGCTGACGGCGGCCGCCGACCTGCATGCCCTGGACGCCCTTGTCCCAGCCCTGGATGACCATGCCGACACCGAGCTGGAACTGCAGCGCGGAACCGCGGTTCCAGGAGGCGTCGAACTCCTCGCCGGACTCGAAGGACACACCCACGTAGTGGACGTCGACCACGTCGCCGGCCTCGGCGACCTCGCCGTCGCCCTTCCAGATGTCCTTGATCTCCAGGTCGGACGGCGCCTCGCCGCCCGGGAAGTCGACCTCGGGCTTCTCGATGCTCACTGCAGTGTGCTCCTCATACGATGAACCGCACGGACGATGGCCCGCGCGACCGGGACAGTCTTACATCTTCGTCAGGATGTCCACAGCGAAGACCAGGGTGGAATTCTTCGGAATGCCCTGCTTCTCCTCGGCGCCGAAGGCCTCCGACGGCGGCGCGACGATCAGCACACGGCTGCCGACCTTCTTGCCGACGAGGCCGTCCTTGAGTCCCTTCAGGGTCAGGTTGGCCAGCGGGAAGTTGGCCGGCTTGCCCGCCTGGTACGTCGAGTCGAAGACCTTGCCGTCCTTCCAGATGGAGGCGACGTAGTTCACCACGACCGTGTCCGTGGCCTTCACGGCCTCGCCCTTGGACTCCAGGATGTAGTTGGAGACCAGCTTGGTCGGCGGATCCACCTTGGGGATCGTCAGCGAGGGCGCCTTGCCGTCGGTGTTGGTACCGACCTTCGGCAGGTCCTTGTTCTCCTGGGCGACCTCGGTGCCCTCGGCGGTCTTCGGGATGGTGACGGCCTTCAGGATGTCGACCACGAACACCAGCGTGGCGTTGGGCTTGATGTCGCCCTGGCCCTGCGCCCCGTACCCGAGCTCCGGCGGGATGCCGATCATGACGCGGCTGCCGACCTTCTGGCCCGCGAGGCCCTGGTCCCAGCCCTTGATGACCTGTCCGGCGCCCAGCGTCAGCTCGAAGGGCTGCTTCCGGTCGAAGCTGTTGTCGAAGGGGGTGGTCGAGTCCCACGACTGGCCCAGGTAGTTCACCTGAAGCGCGTCACCGTTCTTGGTGACCGGGCCCTTGCCCTCGCTGATCACGTTGACCTTGAGCGACTTGGGCGGGGCGCCCACGCCCTTGGAGACGGTCGGCTTCTCACCGAACTTCTCCCCCGCCGTGATGGCGGGAAGCCCGTTCTTCATCGAACCGGAATCGGAATCGGAGCCCTTGTTGTCGCTGCCGCAGGCCGCTGTGGTGAGCAGCAGCAGCGGAACGACGAGCAGGCCGGCAAGTCGGCGCACTAGTTCCTCAGATCTCAGACGGCACGGTAGTTGTCCCGACACTCTAGGGGACCACACTGTGAATGCCGTCGGCCCCGCACGCGAAACGTGCGGGGCCGACGGTCCGTCCGAGCCGGTCGTACGCCGGGCGGCGCCCGGTCCTACATACCGGCGATCAGCTTTTCCACCCGGTCGTCGACCGAGCGGAACGGGTCCTTGCACAACACCGTGCGCTGCGCCTGGTCGTTGAGCTTGAGGTGGACCCAGTCGACGGTGAAGTCCCGGCGCTGCTCCTGCGCCCGCCGGATGAAGTCGCCGCGCAGCCGCGCCCGGGTGGTCTGCGGCGGCACCGACTTCGCCTCGAAGATCTTCACGTCGTTGCAGATCCGGGCCGCCTGGCCGTTCTTCTGGAGCAGGTAGTACAGCCCGCGGCGGCGGTGGATGTCGTGGTAAGCGAGGTCTATCTGAGCGATCCGCGGATGCGACATCGTCATGTTGTGCTTGGCCCGGTACCGCTCGATGAGCTTGTACTTCATGACCCAGTCGATCTCGGTCTCGACCCGCTCGAGCGCCTCCTGCTCGATCGCGTCGAGGGTACGGCCCCACAGGTCCAGGACCTGGGCGACCGTGCCACTGCGGATGCCCCGGCGGTCGACGAAGTCGGCGGCCTTCTCGAAGTACTCCCGCTGCACCTCGAGCGCCGACGCCTCGCGGCCGCTGGCGAGCCGCACCTTGCGCTGGCCGGTGATGTCGTGGCTGACCTCGCGGATGGCCCGGATCGGGTTCTCCAGGGTCAGGTCGCGCATCACGGTGCCCGCCTCGATCATGCGCAGCACGAGGTCGGTGGCGCCGACCTTGAGCAGCATGGTCGTCTCGGACATGTTGGAGTCGCCGACGATGACGTGCAGGCGCCGGTAGCGCTCGGCGTCCGCGTGCGGCTCGTCGCGGGTGTTGATGATGGGACGCGACCGGGTGGTCGCCGAGCTGACGCCCTCCCAGATGTGCTCGGCCCGCTGCGAGACGCAGTACACGGCACCCCGCGGGGTCTGCAGCACCTTCCCGGCGCCGCAGATCAGCTGCCGGGTCACCAGGAACGGAATGAGGATGTCCGCGAGCCGGGAGAACTCCCCGTGCCGGGCCACCAGATAGTTCTCGTGGCAGCCGTAGGAGTTTCCGGCGGAGTCGGTGTTGTTCTTGAAGAGATAGACGTCGCCCGCGATTCCTTCCTCGTGCAGGCGGCGTTCCGCGTCGACGAGAAGTCCTTCCAGAATGCGCTCGCCGGCCTTGTCGTGGGTGACCAGTTCGACCACGTTGTCGCATTCGGGAGTTGCGTATTCCGGATGCGAACCCACGTCCAGGTACAGGCGGGCGCCGTTCCGCAGGAAGACATTGCTGCTGCGGCCCCATGACACGACACGGCGGAAGAGGTACCGCGCCACTTCGTCAGGAGACAGTCGGCGCTGTCCCCTGAACGTGCACGTGACGCCGTACTCGTTCTCCAGCCCGAAAATGCGGCGGTCCATGTCTGAACATTACGCCTGACGGCCTGTGCTGAAACCGGGTTCGGCCGCCCCGTTTCGTTCGTTTCCCGAGGACCGCGCGTCATTTTCGCCCCGCGCGCCGGGCAGCGGGGCGCTTCCCCCACCCCCGCCGACGGCGTGTCGCACCGGGGTGACGTCCCCCAGCACCCGGCCGGTGGCGAGCAGCACCAGGAAGGCCACGAAGCCGCCGACCCCGGCCACGGCGAAACCGGCGGGGGTCCCGGCCACTTCGACGACCGGCCCGGAGACCGCCGAGCCGAGCGCCGAGCCGACCCCGAAGGTCGTGACCAGCCAGGAGAACGCCTCGGTGACGGTGCCGGCCGGCGCGTGCCGGTCGACCACGATGAAGGCACAGGCGATGGACGGCGCCAGGAACACCCCCGCGAGGGCCGCCAGGAACGCCATCGGGACCGCGCTGGGCACCAGGACCAGCGGCAGATAGCCGACCGCGAGCAGCAGCACCAGCACCCGCAGCCGCCTCTCCGGCGCGCCCGCCCACTGGCGGGCCCCGTACACCACGCCGCCGATCAGCGCGCCGAGCCCGAGCGCCGCCATCAGCCAGCCGTAGACCGCGTCGTCACCGAGATCGTCGGCGTAGGCGACGGCGGCCACCGTGATGGAGCCGAGCGCCAGCCCCACGAAGAAGAACGAACCGAGCAGGGCGAGCAGACCGGGCGAGCGCAGCGCGCCCAGCCAGTGCGCCTCGCGCGGCGCGGAGCGCCAGGCCCGCGACGGCGGCGAGAGCACCACCGAGAGGGCGCCGAGGACACCGAGGACGTTGATGACGAGGAGGGCGGCGGCGGGCGACCACAGCGCCACGAGCAGGGTCAGCAGCAGCGGCCCGGCGGTGAACATGACCTCCTGGGCGACGGCGTCCAGGGCGTACGCCCGGTGCACCTGGTCCGCCCGGCCCAGCACGCTCGGCCACAGCGCCCGCAGCCCGCCTTCGAGCGGCGGGGTGAAGAGTCCGGCGACCAGGACGGCCGCGTAGGCGAGGAAGAGGTTGCCGATGCCGGCGACGGCCAGCACAGCCATGCCGAGGGCGGAGAGGAGCGCGGCGGGCAGCTGGACGCGAGGCTGGCCCTTGAGGTCGACGGCCCGGCCCAGCAGGGGCTGGCCGACGGCCATGGCCAGGCCGTACACGGCTATCAGCCCGCCGGCGAGGGTGTAACTGCCGCCCTCGGCGCGGGTGAACACCGTCAGGGCGACCGGCCCCGTCCCGCTCGGCAGCCGGCCCACGAGGGTGCCGGTGAGCAGGCGCGTGGCATGGGGCGCGCGAAGGATCTCGAGATAACCGCCGCTCGCGGGTGCCTCGGTGGGCATGGGGTCTCCCTCCCGGGGCATCAACCCGAGGTTTTACGTATAACGCGACGGGGTCATACGTACCATGACCGCACCACGCCGGTCCACCCGCGCGTCCACACGAACCAGCACACAGCCGCCGCGGAGGTCGTACGCGTGCACAGCCCCGAGCCCCCCGGCGGGCACCGCCCCACCAGCCGCGACGTCGCCCGCGTCGCCGGCGTCTCGCAGGCCACCGTGTCCCTCGTCCTCGGCGACAAATGGCGCGGCCGCGTCTCCGAACGCACCGCCGCCACCGTCCGCGAGACCGCCGCGCACCTCGGCTACCGCCCCAATCTCGCCGCCCGCAACCTGCGCCTCGGCCGCACCCGCACCGCCCTGCTCGTGGTCCCCGCCCTCACCAACGAGTTCTTCGCCCGCGTCTACACCGGCGCCGCCACCGTCGCCGCCCGGCACGGTTTCGGCGTCGTCCTCTACCCCTCCCCCGCCGGCATCGGCCCCGCCCGGGACCCCTTCGCCTCCGCCCGCGCCGCCCTCGACGGCGTCATCGCCTCCTCCATGGCCGCCGAGGCCCTCAAGGCCTTCGCCGGCACCGACCTCCCCCTCGTGATGCTCGACAGCGACCCCGCCGACCCCGGCGCCGCCGCCCACGTCAACCTCGACATCGCCGACGGCATGCGCCAGGTCACCGGCCACCTGCTCGGCCTCGGCCACCGGCGCTTCCTGCACCTCGCCTCCGCCGTCTCCTCCTGGACCTTCGACGTCCGCGGCGCCGCGCTCGCCGACGCCCTGCGCGACGCGAGCGTCACGGTGGTCCGCGCCCCGCTCGACGTCCAGGGCGCCCGCGAAGTCACCGAACACGCCCTCACCCGGCCCGGCCCCCGGCCCACCGCCATCGTCTGCGACGACGACATCCTCGCCGCGGGCGCCTGCAAGGCGGCCCGCCGGCTCGGCCTGCGCGTCCCCGAGGACCTCTCCGTGACCGGCTTCGACGACCTGGCCCTCGCCACCGCCCTCGAACCCGAACTCACCACCGTCGCCCTCCCCGCCGAACGCATCGGCGAACGCGGCATGGACGCCCTCCTCGCCGTCCTCGACGGCCGCGCCCCTGAGACGGACGACCTGCCCGTCACCCTCGCCCGCCGTGCCTCCTCCGGCCCCGCCCCGAGCACCTGACCCCGGGTACGGCAAAGGCCCCGGAGCCGTACGGCTCCGGGGCCCTGCCACACTCCCGCGGACTACTCCTCGGCGGCCTCGTCCGACGGGTCGTCCGTGCGGGTCACCGCCGCGTCGTCCGCCTCCAGCAGGCGCTTCAGCTGGCGGCCGACGATCCGCTTGAACTTCCGCTGCTGCGGCCGCGTCCGGTCCAGCACCGCCACCTCCAGCCGCTCCGCGGGAATCTCCCGCTCGCCGCCGTTGGTGTCCCGCGACAGCGCCTGCACGGCCAGCTTCAGCGCCTCCGCCAGCGACATCCCGTCCCGGTGCCGCTGGTCCAGGAACGAGCTGATCTGCTCCGCGTTGCCGCCGACCGCGACCGAACCGTGCTCGTCGACGATCGACCCGTCGTGCGGCAGCCGGTAGATCTGGTCGCCCTCCGGCTCCGCGCCGACCTCGGCGACGACCAGCTCCACCTCGTACGGCTTCTCGCCCGCGCTGGAGAAGATCGTGCCCAGCGTCTGCGCGTAGACGTTGGCCAGACCGCGCGCGGTGACGTCGTCGCGGTCGTAGGTGTACCCGCGCAGATCGGCGTAGCGCACCCCGCCGATCCGCAGGTTCTCGTACTCGTTGTACTTGCCGGCCGCGGCGAAGCCGATCCGGTCGTAGATCTCGCTGAACTTGTGCAGGGCGCGAGACGGGTTCTCGCCGACGAACACGATGCCGTCGGCGTACTGGAGGACGACGAGACTGCGGCCCCGGGCGATGCCCTTGCGGGCGTACTCCGCCCGGTCCGCCATGGCCTGCTGGGGTGAGACATAGAACGGCGTGGACACCGGCTACCGTCCCTTTCTTCCGGTCCGAAAGGCTTCTTCGCTACGAGGTCGACGCGCGGTCAGAGCAGGGCGGCGCGCGGCCCGTCGGGCTGCTCCAGACGCCGCTCGGTGACGGACCGGGCCAGCGCGAAGGATTCCTCCTCCGAGAGCCTGCGGAAGCCCTCCTCGGTGATGACGGTGACGATCGGGAAGATCCGGCGTGCCAGATCCGGGCCGCCGGTCGCGGAGTCGTCGTCCGCCGCGTCGTACAGCGCCTGGACGACCAGCGTGGTGGCCTGCTCCTCGGTCAGGTCCTCCCGGTACAGCTTCTTCATCGACCCGCGCGCGAAGATCGAACCCGAGCCGGTGGCGGCGTACCCGTGCTCCTCGGAGCGGCCGCCGGTGACGTCGTAGGAGAAGATCCGGCCCCGCTCGCGGCTCTCGTCCCAGCCGGCGAAGAGCGGGACGACGGCGAGACCCTGCATGGCCATGCCGAGGTTGCCGCGGATCATGGTGGACAGGCGGTTGGCCTTGCCCTCCAGGGAGAGCGTCGTGCCCTCCACCTTCTCGAAGTGCTCCAGCTCCAGCTGGAACAGCTTGACCATCTCCACGGCGAGACCGGCGGTGCCGGCGATGCCGACCGCCGAGTACTCGTCGGCCGGGAACACCTTCTCGATGTCCCGCTGCGCGATCATGTTCCCCATCGTGGCGCGCCGGTCACCGGCGAGCACCACGCCCCCGGGGAACGTCACGGCGACGATGGTGGTGCCGTGCGGCGCCTCGACGACCCCCTCCGGCAGCTTCCGGTTGCCCGGGAGCAGCTGCGGCGAGTGATCGGCCAGGAAGTCCATGAACGACGAGGACCCCGGCGTCAGGAAGGCTGCTGGGAGACGCCCGGTGCTCAGATTGTTTGCTTCCACGCGTTGCCCTCCAGGTATGCGATGGCCCGACGAAGGACGTCGGGATCGTCTCCCAACTTTCCGATGGCCGAATGACAGTTGCAGCACAGTACGCCACGGACCCTACCCGTCTCGTGGCGGTGATCCACATGCGTGGCCGGGGCCTTTCGGCGGATGCGGCAGGGACCGCGGGGGCAGGCCGTACGAGGCTGTCGCGTCGCGACGCCACGCGGAGCGAGTCCCGGTCACTCCACGGGGCCGGAGAGCGAAGAATGCGCGCGGCTTCTTCTCGCCACACCGCGCGCATCCTTCGAAGTGCCACTTCCGAGCACAACCCCCGCTTTTCACCTTCGCTTCGAAGGCTACTGGCCGCCCTTTTGCACAAATGAGCGAACGAAGTCCTCTGCGTTCTCCTCGAGGACGTCGTCGATTTCGTCCAGAACGGAATCCACGTCGTCGCTCAGCTTTTCCTGGCGTTCCTTGAGGTCGGAGCTCGCCTCCGCCGTGGTCTCCTCGACCTCCTCGGTGGAACGCGTCGCCTTCTGCTGTCCGCCGCCGGTGTCCTTGGTCGCCATTTCCTCACCCCGCTCGAATCGGCCCGCTCGGTTGGGTCAGTACCAGATCCGACCCTACAAGCCGGGACTGACATCGGCCCCGCAGTTTCTGCAACGTCCGGGCACTGATCTCATGATTCCCAGTGCCCGGCCATTTCAGGCTCCCGCGTTGCCGGAAAGGACCCGCACCAGTTCCTCGGCCGTCCTGCACCGGTCGAGGAGGTCCTTCACATGGCTCCGGGTACCCCGGAGGGGCTCCAGCGTCGGCACCCGCTGGAGCGAGTCGTGACCCGGGAGGTCGAAGATGACCGAATCCCACGAGGCGGCGGCCACGTCGTCCGCGTACTGCTCCAGGCAGCGGCCGCGGAAGTAGGCCCGGGTGTCGTCCGGGGGGTTCGTCTCGGCCCGTTCCACCGCCGGCTCGTCCAGCAGGCGCTTCATCCGCCCTCGGGCCACCAGCCGGTTGTACAGGCCCTTCTCGGGGCGTACGTCCGCGTACTGGAGGTCGACGAGGTGCAGCCGGGCGGCGTCCCAGTCCAGGTTGTCGCGGCGGCGGTAGCCCTCCATCAGCTCCCGCTTGGTGACCCAGTCCAGCTCGCCGGCCAGGCTCATCGGATCGTTCTCGAGCCGGTAGAGCGTGTCCTCCCAACGGGTGAGGACGTCCTTGGTCTGCTCGTCGGCGTCGGTCCCGTAGCGCTCGTCGACGTACTTCCTGGCCAGCTCGAAGTACTCCATCTGAAGCTGCACCGCGGTGAGTGTCCGGCCGCTGCGCAGCGTGACGAGGTACTGCAGGCCCGGGTCGTGGGAGACCTGGTGGAGGGTGCGCACGGGCTGGTCGACGGCGAGGTCGACGGTGATGAAGGCGTCCTCGATCATCGACAGGACGAGCGCGGTGGTGCCGAGCTTGAGGTAGGTGGAGATCTCGGAGAGGTTGGCGTCTCCGATGATCACGTGCAGCCGCCGGTACTTCTCGGCGTCCGCGTGCGGCTCGTCACGGGTGTTGATGATGGGGCGCTTGAGGGTGGTCTCCAGGCCGACCTCGACCTCGAAGTAGTCGGCGCGCTGGCTGAGCTGGAAGCCGTGCTCGCGGCCTTCCTGGCCGATGCCGACCCGGCCGGCGCCGGTGACGACCTGGCGGGAGACGAAGAACGGCGTCAGGTGGCGCACGATGTCCGAGAACGGGGTCTCCCGTTTCATCAGGTAGTTCTCGTGCGTGCCGTAGGACGCGCCCTTGTTGTCGGTGTTGTTCTTGTAGAGGTGGATGGGCTGGGCGCCGGGCAGCTGGGCGGCGCGCGCGGCCGCCTCGGCCATGATCCGTTCGCCGGCCTTGTCCCACAGGACGGCGTCCCGGGGGTTGGTGACCTCGGGGGCGCTGTACTCGGGGTGGGCGTGGTCCACGTAGAGCCGGGCGCCGTTGGTCAGGATGACGTTGGCGAGGCCGATGTCCTCGTCGGTGAGCTGGCTGGAGTCGGCGGCCTCGCGAGCGAGGTCGAAGCCGCGGGCGTCCCGCAGCGGGTTCTCCTCCTCGAAGTCCCAGCGGGCGCGCCGCGCCCGGTGCATCGCCGCCGCGTAGGCGTTGACGATCTGGGACGAGGTGAGCATGGCATTGGCGTTGGGGTGCCCGGGGACGGAGATCCCGTACTCCGTCTCGATGCCCATTACTCGCCGTACGGTCATGCGACCCTCCTTGCCCGGCGCCGCTCCCCGCACCGTGCGTGTTGCGGCGGTACACCCACGAGCCTAGAGCGGTCGCGCGCGTACGGGGAGATCAAAACGAATCGGTGAGTGGAAAGCGACGGCTGCGGATGTCCGTTTCCGGACATCCGCAGCCGGTTGCGCGCGTCGCTACAGGTACTGACCGGTGTTGGCCACCGTGTCGATGGACCGGCCGGTGTCCGCGCCCTGCTTTCCGGTGACGAGGGTGCGGATGAAGACGATCCGCTCGCCCTTCTTGCCGGAGATCCGGGCCCAGTCGTCGGGGTTGGTGGTGTTGGGCAGGTCCTCGTTCTCCTTGAACTCGTCCACGCAGGCCTGGAGGAGGTGGGAGACGCGGATGCCCTTCTGGTCGTGGTCGAGGAAGGCCTTGATGGCCATCTTCTTGGCCCGGTCGACAATGTTCTGGATCATCGCGCCGGAGTTGAAGTCCTTGAAGTAGAGGACTTCCTTGTCGCCGTTGGCGTACGTCACCTCGAGGAACCGGTTCTCCTCGGATTCGGCGTACATCTGCTCGACCACGGACTGGATCATTCCGTGGGCGGCGGCCTCCCGCGACCCGCCGTGTTCGGCCAGATCGTCCCCGTGGAGCGGGAGGGAGGCGGTGAGGTACTTGGCGAAAATGTCCTTGGCGGCCTCCGCGTCCGGACGCTCGATCTTGATCTTGACGTCGAGCCGGCCGGGGCGCAGGATCGCGGGGTCGATCATGTCCTCGCGGTTGGAGGCGCCGATGACGATGACGTTCTCCAGGCCCTCCACACCGTCGATCTCGGCGAGCAGCTGCGGGACGATGGTGTTCTCCACGTCCGAGCTGACGCCGGATCCGCGGGTGCGGAAGAGCGATTCCATCTCGTCGAAGAAGACGATGACGGGGGTGCCCTCGCTCGCCTTCTCGCGGGCGCGCTGGAAGACCAGGCGGATGTGCCGCTCGGTCTCGCCGACGTACTTGTTGAGGAGCTCGGGGCCCTTGATGTTGAGGAAGTAGGACTTCCCCGCGGGCTGGCCGGTCACCTCGGCGACCTTCTTGGCAAGGGAGTTGGCGACGGCCTTGGCGATGAGCGTCTTGCCGCAGCCGGGCGGTCCGTAGAGCAGGATGCCCTTCGGGGGCCGCAGTTCGTGTTCCTTGAAGAGGTCCGGGTAGAGGTACGGAAGCTCGACCGCGTCGCGGATCAGCTCGATCTGGTTGCCCAGACCGCCGATCTTGTCGTAGTCGACGTCCGGGACCTCTTCGAGGACGAGCTCTTCGACCTCGCTCTTGGGGACCACCTCGTAGACGTACCCGGACCTGGGTTCCAGGAGCAGGGCGTCGCCGGGGCGGATGGTGATGTCCAGCAGGGGCTCGGCGAGCCGGACCACGCGTTCTTCGTCGGTGTGTCCGATGACCAGGGCGCGCTCGCCGTCCTCGAGGATCTCCTTGAGGGTGACGATGTCGCCGGCGCGCTCGAAGGCCATGGCCTCGACCACGTTGAGCGCCTCGTTGAGCATGAGTTCCTGGCCCCGCTTGAGCTGGTCGAGCTCGACGCTGGGGCTGACGTTCACCCGGAGCTTGCGGCCCCCGGTGAAGATGTCGCACGTGCCGTCCTCGTTGGCTTGCAGGAAGACACCGAAGCCGGCCGGCGGCTGCGCGAGCCGGTCGACTTCTTCCTTGAGCGCCACGATCTGGTCGCGGGCCTCACGGAGCGTACTGGCGAGCCGCTCGTTCTGCGCGGACACGCCGGCCAGGTTCGTCTGCAGCTCGACGATCCGCTCTTCGAGAATCCTCGTGTGACGCGGAGAGTCGGCGAGCTTGCGGCGCAGGACGGCGATTTCCTGCTCGAGATAGGCGACCTGACCGGCGGGGTCTTCAGAGCCCCGGCCCGGCCGGATGCCGCGGTTGATGTCGTCGTCGTGGGCTGCCACGGTCCTCACCTCCTCCAAGGGGAGCTGGACGCTTCCTGACCCTACCTGGGTGGGTGATGATTGAAACCCCTAGATCACAAAGACTCCGAGGTGTGTCCGATCTTCACCCTTGCGCTTCCCCTCACGCCAGGGGGATACCCACCGGCGGAGCCCGCCAAAGCGGGCGGCGGTATCGTCATGGGTGGTCAACACCCGTCAGGGTTGGCCCGACTTGTCCAGGCGAGGCAGAAACGGCAGGAGAGATGAGCGTGCAGCAGGAGGCCCCGGCGGTAGGCACCGAGGAGGCACTGGAGGTCTGGATCGACCAGGACCTGTGCACCGGGGACGGGATCTGCGCGCAGTACGCTCCCGAGGTCTTCGAGCTCGACATCGACGGGCTCGCGTATGTGAAGAGCGCGGACGACGAGCTGCTCCAGGCGCCGGGCGCGACGACGCGGGTGCCGCTGCCGCTGCTGCAGGACGTGGTGGACTCCGTGAAGGAGTGTCCGGGCGAGTGCATCCATGTCCGGCGGGCCGGCGACGGCGTCGAGGTGTACGGGCCCGACGCCGGCTGACGCCCGCCGATCGGTGACGGGCGCGGCCGCGGGCCGTACGGGAGTACCGGCCTCCGTCAGGCGGCCTGGTCCTCGGTCCGGGTGGTGCGCAGGAAGACCCCGCCCCGCCAGCGCCAGGTGACGCGGTCGGTCTGGTCGGGGCAGCAGCTGGGGACGTCGAGCGAGGAGTAGCCGAGCAGGGTCGCGTGGACGGCTCCGCCGCGTATCGCGAAGTCGGTCACGCTCCGCTTCTCGGACGGTTCGACGAGGGTGGCCACGACTCGGGCCGCGGAGGCGCCGGTGTTCTCGCCGGCGCCTTTTTCCGTGTTCTTGGCGTGGGTGAGGACATAGACGCCGCTGGGCGGGGTGCCGGAGCCGGCGTCACAGCGGACGACGGCGACCGTCTCGGGGTTCCCGTCGCCGTCGAGGTCTCCGGTGGCCCGCTGGACGATCTTGTTCGGGAGCCCTCCGCATTCCAGCGGGTAGTGGGCCGTGGCCGCGTCGGGCGCGGGCCGGGGTGCCGGTGGCGCTGCCGTGGCTCCGGCCGGGCCGGAGTGGAGCAGCCCGGCGAGGGCGACGACTCCGGCCATCGCGGTGGCGGTGGCCAGCCAGTGCACCGGCCGGGCGTGGGTGTGCGCCAGGTCCGTGACGGCGGGGGTCTGCACGCGAGGAGTCTCCTGTGAGGGTGATGCGGAAGGAGTTCGCCCGGCTCCCGGGCCGGCGGTGCCGCGGTGGCACTTCGGAGGCGGGGAGCCTGTGGAACGGCATCGTGCCACACGTCACAGGCCGGCGGAACAGCCGGGGTGGACCGTGGCCGTACGGCCGGGGACGCGGGCCGAAGGGAATGTGCGGGCGCGAAAGGCGTGAACATGAGGGTGCCGCCGTCGACTTCCGGCCTGTGGGGCGGGAACTCGGCGGCGGCACACGTGTGTTGCGGGGGTTCTTGCCCCCTGACTGACGAGGGTCAGCCCTTGTTGGGGCCCTCGTAGTCCTCGCCGTAGGCGCCCTTGGCGGGGCGGCGGCGGCGCATCGGGGGCTCCACGCCGTCCGCGAGACGGCGGGCCGTGACGAGGAAGCCGGTGTGGCCGATCATCCGGTGGTCCGGGCGGACGGCCAGGCCCTCGACGTGCCAGTTGCGGATCATGGATTCCCAGGGCTGCGGCTCGGCGTAGCAGCCGAACTCGCGGATGGACTCCACGGTGCGGGCGAGCTGCGTGGTGGTGGCCACGTAGCAGCAGAGGATGCCGCCGGGGACGAGGGCCTTGGAGACGGCCTCCAGGCACTCCCAGGGGGCGAGCATGTCGAGGATGACACGGTCGACGTCGGTGTCGGACAGATTGTCCTGGAGGTCGCCGACGGTCAGCTGCCACGCGGGGTGCGGGCCGCCGAAGTAGCGCTCGACGTTGCCCTTGGCGATCTCGGCGAAGTCCTCGCGGCGCTCGTAGGAGTGCAGCATGCCGCTGTCACCGATGGCGCGCAGCAGGAAGGAGCTGAGTGAGCCGGAGCCCACACCCGCCTCGACGACACGGGCGCCGGGGAAGATGTCGGCGAAGGCCAGGATCTGCCCCGCGTCCTTGGGGTAGACCACGGCGGCGCCGCGGGGCATGGACAGGACGTAGTCGGGGAGCAGGGGGCGCAGCGCGAGGTAGGCGACGTTTCCCGTGGTACGGACAACACTGCCCTCGGGAGCACCGATCAGCTCGTCATGGGGGAAGGAACCCTTATGGGTGTGGAAATTCTTCCCGGCTTCGAGCGTGAAGGTGTAGTGGCGTCCCTTGGGGTCGGTGAGCTGGACCTGGTCCCCGACCTTGAAGGGCCCGCGACGGCGGGCGGCACCGGTCGGTTCGGACATGTGAGCAGCTTATCAAGGGCGCGCCGGGCCCCTTGCCGCGTCACGACCCCCTGGAATGGCATATGCCCCCAGGGCACCTATAGGTGCGGGGTGCCCCCTGCCGTCGCGCTCGCGTGCTGGCTCGCCTCGACGGCCGAGTGAGCCGAAGGGGTGCGTCGGGGGAACAGTGCCGAACGCGCGCAGGTCCCGAGGAACGAGGGACCGAGCACGATCGGTGCTGTGAGTCCGACTAAAGCACCCCGGAGGAGAACCGAGGCACAAATCAAGCAGTCGGCCGGGCCATGGCCTTCACGAAGGCGTTCTCCACGTCGGCCGTGGACAGGACGCCGTAGATCTCGCCGCTTTCCTCGACGACGAGGTATTCGGTGGCGGGGCTGGCGCGGAGGTGGTCGAGGAGGGGCTGGCCGGTGAGGTCGGCGGGGACCTTCATGCCGTCGGCGAGGTCCTGGGTGAGGGCGCTGACGGCGACCCAGGGGCGGCGGTGCTGGGGGATGCCGGCGATGGCGGTCTCGCGGACGATGCCGGTGGGGGTTCCGTGGCCGTCGACGACGACGAGGGCGCGGGCGCCGGCTTCGTTGGCGCGGCGCAGGGCCTCGGAGAGCGGGGTGGCGGATTCGACGGGGATGGCGCGCCGGGTGAGGGTGCGGGCGCGGAGTTCGGGGAGGTGTTCGCGCAGCCGGGCCATGCGGAGGCTGTTGCCGGCGCCGGTCCAGATGATCGCGGCGAGGATCGCGGCGAGCAGGGCGTCGGTGACGGTGGTGAAGCCGGAGATGTCCTCGGTGTTGTTGCCGGCGAGGCCGCTCTGGGTGAGCAGGGGCAGGCCGATGAGGACGGCGAGGGCGAGGGCGCGGCCGACCCAGGCGGCGGCGACGGTGCCGCTCATGGCGTTGCCGGTGATCTTCCAGACGACGGCGCGGAGCATGCGGCCGCCGTCGAGGGGGAGGCCGGGCAGCAGGTTGAAGATCGCCACGATGAGGTTGGAGATCATCAGTCCGCCGAGCAGGACGCCGGGGACGGTGCCGGGTTCGACGGCGTACATCGTCAGGTAGAAGATCCCGGCGAGGACGAGGGAGAGCAGCGGGCCGACGAAGGCGAGGACGAATTCGCGGCCGGGGGTCTCGGTCTCCTTGTCGATCTCGGAGACGCCGCCGAAGAACTGGAGCTGGATGCGGCGCACCGGGAGTTTGAAGCGGAGCGCGGCGAGGGTGTGGGCCAGTTCGTGGACGAGCACGGACGCGTAGAAGGCGATCGCGAAGAAGAGGGAGACGAGGTAGCGGGCGGCGCCGAGCTCGGGCAGGACGCGTTCGATCTGGTCGCCGAAGACCCAGGTGATGAGGGCGGCGACCAGGAACCAGCTGGGCGCGACGTAGACGGGCACGCCGAAAGGCCGGCCCATGAGGATGCCGCCGCCCGGCTCCTCGGTCCGCTGCGGCTTGGACTCGTCCTGGTTCACGGGTTCCTTTCGTCGCCGAGCTGCTCGGCCCGCGTCACGTCCCGCGGTCACGTTTCGATCATGCAGTGCGACGGGGTCCTGAGTCGATGGTATTCCGCTCGCTGTCGGTGGCGGGTCGTAGGGTCTGTGTCATGAGTACGAGCGAACAGCAGCCGGCGGATGTTCCGGTGTCCCGGTCGGCGCCGGGGCCCCGGACGCCCACGTCGTTGTCCCCGTCGCGGGCGAGCGATTTCATGCAGTGTCCGCTGCTGTACCGGTTCCGGGTGATCGACCGGCTGCCGGAGAAGCCGAGCGCGGCGGCGACCCGGGGCACGCTGGTGCACGCGGTGCTTGAGCGGCTGTTCGACGCGCCGGCGGTGGAGCGGACGGCGCCGCGGGCGAAGTCGCTGGTGCCGGGGCAGTGGGACCGGCTGCTGGAGTCGCGTCCGGAGCTGGCGGAGCTGTTCGCGGAGGACCCGGAGGGCGAGCGGCTGGCCGAGTGGCTGACGCAGGCGGAGGCGCTGGTCGACCGGTGGTTCACGCTGGAGGATCCGACGCGGCTCGAACCGGCGGAGCGCGAGCTGTTCGTGGAGACGGAGCTGGCGTCGGGGCTGCGGCTGCGCGGGGTGATCGACCGGGTCGACGTGGCGCCGACGGGCGAGGTGCGGATCGTCGACTACAAGACGGGGAAGGCGCCGCGGCCGGAGTACAGCGAGGGCGCCCTGTTCCAGATGAAGTTCTACGCCCTTGTGGTGTGGCGGCTGAAGAACGTGGTGCCGCGCCGGTTGCAGCTGGTGTACCTGGGCAGCGGGGACGTGCTGACGTACGACCCGGTGGAGGCGGATCTGCTGCGGGTGGAGCGGAAGCTGCTGGCGCTGTGGGAGGCGATCGCGCTGGCGACCCGTACGGGTGACTGGCGGCCTCGGCCGACGAAGCTGTGCGGCTGGTGTGACCACCAGGCGGTGTGTCCGGAGTTCGGGGGGACTCCCCCGGTGTATCCGCTGCCGGTGGTGCCGGAGCGCCCGGCGGAGTCGGGCGAATCGGGGCAGGGCAGAATGGACGCCGTTCCGCCTGCCCCCTGATGTCTCGAGGAGTTGCCCGTGGCGATCCGCGTCCTACTGGTCGACGACCAGCCGCTGCTGCGTACCGGTTTCCGGATGATCCTGGAGGCGGAGCAGGACATCGCGGTGGTCGGTGAGGCCGGTGACGGTCTGCAGGCCCTGGACCAGGTGCGGGCGTTGCAGCCCGATGTGGTGCTCATGGACATCCGGATGCCGCGGATGGACGGGGTGGAGGCGACCCGGCAGATCACGGGTCCGGGCCGGGACGGTCCGGCGAAGGTGCTGGTGCTGACCACGTTCGATCTGGACGAGTACGTGGTGGAGGCGCTGAAGGCGGGGGCCAGCGGCTTCCTGTTGAAGGACGCGCCGGCGCACGAGCTGGTGCAGGCGATCCGGGTGGTGGCGGCGGGCGAGGCGATGCTGGCGCCGTCTATCACGCGGCGGCTGCTCGACAAGTACTCGGCGCATCTGCCGTCGGGCGAGGAGCAGGTGCCGGACACGCTGAGCAGGCTGACGGACCGCGAGGTCGAGGTGCTGAAGCTGGTGGCGCGCGGTTTGTCGAACGCGGAGATCGCGGCGGATCTGTTCGTCAGCGAGACGACGGTGAAGACGCATGTGGGTCATGTGCTGACGAAGCTGGGCCTGCGCGACCGGGTGCAGGCGGCGGTGTACGCGTACGAGAGCGGTCTGGTGCGCCCGGGAGCGCAGTGACGGCGAAGGATCGGCTGGTTTCGGTACGGGTGAGGGCCCGGCGCGTGGGTACGCGCCGGGCCCTCACCCGTGTCCCGTCCGGGCGGCGACCGGCGTCAGTCGGCCTTGATCTCCCAGAAGCGGAAGACGGCGTTGGCGTCGAGGGTCCATTCGAGGCCGGTGACGACCTCGCGGGCGACGGCGTACTGCTTGCCCTGCCACAGCGGCAGGAAGGGCACCTCGTCGGCGACGATGTCCTGGATGCGGCCGAAGTCGGCGGAGGCGGCGCCGCGGTCGGCGGAGCCGGCGGTCCTCGGCAGGAGGCGGCCGGTGATGGTGGCGTTCTCGTAGGGGCTGCCGGCGACGTTGCCCTCGCCGAAGAAGGGGGCGGTGAAGTTGTCGGCGTCGGCGTAGTCGGGGACCCAGCCCTTGACGTAGACGCCGTACTTGCCGGCCGCGATGTCCTTCTCGTACTGGCCGAACTCGACGGACTCGACATCGGCCTCGAACAGGCCGCTGGCGTTGAGCTGCTCGGCTATCGCCTTGAGCTCCTGGTCGGTGGCCGGGCCGTAGCGGCTGGGGGTGGACCAGAGGGTGAGCTTGACCTTGTCCGTGATGCCGGCGGCGCGCAGGGCCTTCTCGGCCTTGGCGCGGTCGGGGCTGCCGTAGGTGTCGTAGAAGGCGGTGTTGTGGCCCGCGATGCCCGCCGGGACGATGGAGTAGAGCGGCGTGGCGGTCGACTTGTAGACGTTCTGGACGAGCGCCTCGCGGTCGACGAGGTGGGCGATGGCCTGGCGGACGCCGAGCTTGCCGACGACCGGGTCGTCCGTGTTGAAGACGAGGTGCTGGACCTCGGCGCTGGTGCCCTGGACGACCTCGATGCCCTGGCCGGTGCCGGAGGAGTTCTCGATGCTGACGATGTCGTCGTCGGAGAGTCCTCGGTAGGCCACGTCGAGGTCGCCGCCGGTCAGAGCCTTGGCGAGGGCCTTGCGGTCGCCGCGGAAGAGCTTGAGGGTGACGCCCTCGTTCTTGCGCTTGAACGTGCCGTGGTAGCCGGTGTTGGCGGAGAAGACGGCGGCGGTCTCGCCGAAGGAGTCGAGCTTGTACGGGCCGGAGCCGACGGCCTTGCCGTCGGTGCGCAGGGCGTCGGCGGGGTACTCGCGGTGGTCGACGATGGAGCCGGCGCCGGAGGCGATCTTGCTGGGGAAGGTGGCGTCGGGAACCTTGAGCCGGAAGACCACGGTCTGGGGGTCGGGGGTCTCGATGGTGTCGATGCTCGACAGGAGCGAGGCCGGGCCGGACGGGTCGTCGATCTTCAGGGTGCGCTCGAAGGAGAACTTGACGTCCTCGGAGGTGAGCGGGTTGCCGTTGGAGAACGTGAGGCCGTCGCGGAGCGTGCAGGTGTAGACGGTGCTGCCCGCCGAGAAGCCGCACTGTTGCGCGGCCTCGGGGGCGGGCCGCGATCCGCCGTTCGGGAAGGCGACAAGGGTCTGGAAGACGTTGTTGAACAGGATCCAGGAGCCGGGGTCGTAGCCGGCGGCGGGGTCGATCGCCAGGATCTCGTCCGACATGCCGATGCGTACGGTGTCCTCGGAGCTTCCCGAGTCACCGCCCTGCTCGGTGCCACAGCCACTGAGCAGGGTGGCGGCCAGGCCCGCGGCGAGCGGGGCGGTCAGCCACTTGTTGGATGCCTTCACAGAACTTGCCTCTTGATCTCTTGCCAGGCCGGCCGCGCGGGCAGTGCGCGGCCGGTACAACGAAGGGGTCAGGCGTTGCCGCGGCCCAGCTCCCACAGGAGCAGGTCGGAGGAGGTGTTCAGCGACCATTCGACGCCCGTCAGGTCGTCGCGGGCGGCGACGTACTGCTTGCCCTGCCACAGCGGCAGGACGGGTACGTCCTTGGCGACGATCTTCTGGATCTGGTCGAAGACCGGGGTCGCGGCGGCACGGTCGGCCTGGCGGCGCGACTGCGGGATCAACTGGTCACGGACGGACTGGTTGACGTAGGGGGTGTTGAGGAAGTTGTCGCTGTCGAGGAAGGGGGCGACGTAGTTGTCCGGGTCCGGGTAGTCGGGGAACCAGCCGAGGCCGTAGACGGCGTAGTCGCCGCGCTTCTGGGCCGGGCGGAACTCGGCCCACTCGGTGCCCTTGATCTGCACGTCGAAGAGCTTGGTGGCGTTGAGCTGGTCGCGCAGCGCCTCGAACTCCTCGGCGGTCTCGGCGCCGTAGTGGTCGGTGGTGTAGTCGAGGGTTGTCCTGACCGGGGTCTTCACGCCCGCCTCGCGCAGGAGCTTGGCGGCCCGCGCGGGATCCGGCTCGCCGTAGGTGTCGATGAACGAGGTGGCGTGGCCGGTGACGCTGGAGGGGATCAGCGAGTAGAGCGGCTCGGCGGTAGGGCCGTACACCTTGCTGACGAGGGCGCCGCGGTCGATGACGGCGGCCATGGCCTGCCGGACGGCCTTGTCCTCGACGGCGGGGGCCTTGGTGTTGAAGGCGAGGTAACGGATCTCCAGGCCGGGGACCTCGGTGAGGTCGATGCCGTCCTGCGGCTTGTCGGTGTGCTCCTTGATCTGCGCCTGCGACATGGCGCGGGCGGCCATGTCGATGTCGTCGTCGCGCAGCGCCTTGTCCATGGTGGAGGCGTTGTCGAAGGGGCGCAGTTCGACCTTGTCGTTGCGCAGGGTGATGTCGCCCTTGTACTGGGCGTTCTTGGTGAAGACGAACTTCGTCACCCGGTCGCCGGAGGTCTCCGTCTTCATCGTGTACGGGCCGGAGCCGTCGACCTCGAAGCCCTCGCGCAGCTTCGTCCCGTCGTACTTGTCCTTGCTGAGGATGCCGGCGACGGGGGTGGAGAGCTTGTACGGGAAGGTCGCGTCGGGCGCCTTGAGGTGGAAGACGACCTCGCGCTCGCCCTTGGTCTCGATGGTGTCGATGTCCGAGAGGAGGGCGGCGGTGCCGTTGTCCGACTTGATGGCGAGGACGCGCTCGATGGAGAACTTGACGTCCTCGGCGGTCATGGGGGTGCCGTCGGCGAAGGTGAGGCCCTCGCGGAGCTCGCAGCGGTAGCTCTCGCTCTCCTTGTCGGAGAAGCCGCAGTTCTCGGCGGCCTCCGGGACGGGCAGTCCGCTGCCGCGCGGGACGTGCATGAGGGTCTGGACGGTCTGGCGCAGGACGTTCCAGGTGCCGGTGTCGTACGCGAAGGCCGGGTCCAGGGGGGCGGGCGCGTCCGTGGTGGCGACGAACTGGTCCGTGGTGCCGACCACGATGGCTCTGCTCTCGTTCCCACCACCGCAGCCGGCGAGCAGGGGCGTGAGCAGTGCGGCCGTGAGCGGCAGCACCAGGGTCTTGCGGTTCATCGGGACGTTCTCCTCATCCGGCACGGGGTGACGGCCGGCGGTGGTACAGCGGCTTTCGGTCACTCCGCCGGACGCCCGGTCGGGGCGGGGTCGAACGGCCCGTCCGGGCTCGATCGGTCCCGTGTACGCGGCGACTTGGGTGGGCGCCGGAGCACTCGGAATGCGAGGCGGAGTACTCGCGAAAGATTAGTGGGCCACGCCCGTCATTACCGGGCGGGGAGCGACCCGGGAGTAATCGCACGGTGATAGCGGATACACAGCTCGCGATATTCATGCGCCGTCACGATCCGTGCGGTATTGATCGAATCGGGACACATGGGGGTGAAGTAATCACCAAATTCCGGGCGCCGGGCGCGCGAAGGCCATCCGCCACCGGGCACTCTGGGTGACCAAGGTCACGTGAGACCTGGGGCCGGATGGCCCTGGGATTACGGCACAAAGGGAAGGATGCGAACCGGAATGAGCCCTCCGCTATCCAACCTCAAATAAAGCTCAAATTCCGTGTTCCGGGAGAGCGCGCTATTCGCGGCGGCCCTTGCCGGTCCGGGGCGGCCGGGACGGTTCCGTCCGCTCTGGCCGGTTCCCGACCCCGTCAGTTCCGGTGTGCCCCGGCGACGAGGGTGCGCAGGAACGGCACGTCGACCTCTTCGAGGGAGCCCACGACGACCCGGCCCGGCGAGGGGAGGATCGACGCCACCGACGGCACCACGACCACCCGGCAGCCCGCGGCCTCGGCGGCCGCGACCCCGGTGGCGGTGTCCTCGACGACCGCGCAGCGCAGCGGATCGGCGCCCACCCCGCGCGCGGCGGTCAGATACGGCTCCGGATGCGGCTTCGTACGGGCCACCTCGTCGCCCGCCACGGTCAGCGCGAACCGGTCGCGGCCCAGCGAGGCCAGCACCTTGTCGATGATCCGGCGGTGCGAGGCGGAGACCAGGGCGGTCGGGATGTCGTGCCGGGCCAGCTCGGCGAGCAGCCGCTCGGCGCCCGGCATCAGCGGGACGCCCCGGTCGATGCGCTGCTCGAAGCGCTCGTTGAGCAGCACCGACAGCTCGTCGAGGGTGATGTCCGCGCCGGTCGCCTCGATGAGGTAGCCCGCGCTGCGGGTCATCGGACCGCCGACGACGATCTCCCGCCACGCCTCGTCGAGCCGGTGTCCGAGGTCGGCGAAGACCTCCACCTCCGCGTCCCACCAGAAGCCCTCGGTGTCGACGAGGGTGCCGTCCATGTCGAGGAAGACCGCCTGCAGGGCGGGGCTGCCGTTGGCACGGATCAAGGACGCGGGGACCGTGCTGGTCATCCGGCACACCTCCATGGAGAGACGAAGAGGCCGGTCGCCCTCCCCGGTACGGGGGGGGAAGGAGACCGGCCTGCACTGGACCGACAAGTGTACGTCGCCGGCCCCTCGGACGCAGCGGAATACCGCCGGTGCGGTTACCGAGCGTTGAAGTACTTCGCCTCAGGGTGATGGATGACGAGGGCGTCGGTGGACTGTTCGGGGTGGAGCTGGAACTCCTCCGAGAGGTGCACGCCGATCCGCTCGGGCCGGAGCAGCTCGGCGATCTTCGCCCGGTCCTCCAGGTCCGGGCAGGCGCCGTAGCCGAGGGAGAAGCGGGCGCCGCGGTACTTGAGGTCGAACATGCCCTGGACGTCGGCCGGGTCCTCGCCGGCGAAGCCCAGCTCGCCGCGCACGCGCGCGTGCCAGTACTCGGCGAGGGCCTCGGCGAGTTGCACGGACAGACCGTGCAGTTCCAGGTAGTCGCGGTAGGAGTCGGAGGCGAAGAGCTCGGCCGTGGCCTCGCCGATCCGCGAGCCGACGGTGACGACCTGGAAGCCGACGACGTCGGTCTCGCCGGACTCCTCCGGGCGGAAGAAGTCGGCGAGGCAGAGGCGGCGGCCGCGGCGCTGGCGCGGGAAGGTGAAGCGGGTCCGCTCGTTGCCGTCCTCGTCGAGGACGATCAGGTCGTCGCCCTTGGAGACGCAGGGGAAGTAGCCGTGGACGACGGCCGCCTCCAGCAGGTTGTCGGTCTGCAGCCGGTCCAACAAGCCGCGCAGCCGCGGCCGGCCCTCGGTCTCGACCAGTTCCTCGTACGACGGCCCGTCGCCGGCCCGGTTCTGCTTGAGGCCCCACTGGCCCTTGAACAGGGCGCCCTCGTCGAGCCAGGACGCGTAGTCCTTGAGCGGGATGCCCTTGACGACGCGGGTGCCCCAGAACGGCGGGGTGGGTACGGGGTTGTCGGTGGCGACGTCCGAGCGGCCGCCCGGCTCGGGCTCGTCGACCTGGAGGGCCGCGGCGTTCGGCCGGACGCGGCGCTGCTTCAGCTCGGGCAGTACGGCGCCCGGCACCCCGCGCTTGACGGCGACGAGGGCGTCCATGAGGCGCAGGCCCTCGAAGGCGTCGCGGGCGTAGCGGACCTCGCCCTGGTAGATCTCGTGCAGGTCCTGTTCGACATAGGCCCGGGTGAGGGCGGCGCCGCCGAGGATCACGGGGTACTTCGCGGCGAGCTCGCGCTGGTTGAGCTCCTCCAGGTTCTCCTTCATGATCACGGTGGACTTCACCAGGAGACCGGACATGCCGATGACGTCGGCCCGGTGCTCCTCGGCGGCTTCCAGGATCGCGGAGACGGGTTGCTTGATCCCCAGGTTGACGACGTTGTAGCCGTTGTTGGAGAGGATGATGTCGACGAGGTTCTTGCCGATGTCGTGGACGTCGCCGCGCACGGTGGCGAGGACGATGGTGCCCTTGCCGTCGGCGTCCGACTTCTCCATGTGGGGTTCGAGGTGCGCGACCGCGGTCTTCATGACCTCGGCGGACTGGAGCACGAACGGCAGCTGCATCTGGCCGGAGCCGAAGAGCTCGCCGACGGTCTTCATGCCGTCGAGCAGCGTGTCGTTGACGATGTCGAGCGCGGGCCGCGACTCCAGGGCGGCGTCGAGGTCGGCCTCCAGGCCGTTCTTCTCGCCGTCGATGATCCGCCGTTTCAGCCGCTCCTCCAGCGGCAGCGCGGCCAGCTCCTCCGCCTTGCCGGCCTTCAGCGACTTCGCCGTGGCGCCCTCGAACAGGGCCATCAGCTTCTGCAGCGGGTCGTAGCCCTCGGCGCGCCGGTCGTAGACGAGGTCGAGGGCGGTGCGCACCTGCTCCTCGTCGAAGCGGGCGATCGGCAGGATCTTGGAGGCGTGCACGATGGCCGAGTCCAGGCCCGCCTTCACGCACTCGTCGAGGAAGACGGAGTTGAGCAGGATGCGGGCGGCCGGGTTGAGGCCGAAGGAGATGTTGGACAGACCGAGGGTGGTCTGGACGTCGGGGTGGCGGCGCTTCAGCTCGCGGATCGCCTCGATCGTGGCGATGCCGTCCTTGCGCGACTCCTCCTGACCGGTGCAGATGGTGAAGGTCAGGGTGTCGATGAGGATGTCCGACTCGCGGATGCCCCAGTTGCCGGTCAGGTCGTCGATCAGCCGCTCGGCGATGGCGACCTTGTGCTCGACCGTGCGGGCCTGGCCGTTCTCGTCGATGGTCAGCGCGATCAGCGCCGCGCCGTGCTGCCGGGCGAGCCGGGTGACCTTGGCGAAGCGGGACTCGGGGCCGTCGCCGTCCTCGTAGTTGACGGAGTTGATGACGGCGCGCCCGCCCAGCTTCTCCAGGCCGGCCTGGAGGACGTCGACCTCGGTGGAGTCGAGGACGATCGGCAGCGTGGAGGCGGTGGCGAAGCGTCCGGCCAGTTCGTTCATGTCGGCGACGCCGTCGCGGCCGACGTAGTCGACGCAGAGGTCGAGCATGTGCGCGCCCTCGCGGATCTGGTCGCGGGCCATCTCGACGCAGTCGTCCCAGCGGCCCTCCAGCATGGCCTCGCGGAACTTCTTCGATCCGTTGGCGTTGGTGCGCTCGCCGATGGCGAGGTACGCGGTGTCCTGCCGGAACGGCACGGTCTGGTAGAGGGACGCGGCGCCCGGCTCCGGGTGCGGCTCGCGGACCGGCGGGACGACGCCCTGGACCCGCTCCACGACCTGGCGCAGGTGCTCTGGGGTCGTACCGCAGCAGCCGCCCACCAGGCTGAGGCCGTACTCGGCCACGAAGGTCTCGTGGGCGTCGGCCAGCTCCGCCGGGGACAGCGGGTAGTGCGCGCCGTCCTTCGTCAGCACCGGCAGTCCCGCGTTCGGCATACAGGAGAGCGCGACGCCGGCGTGCCGGGCGAGGTAGCGCAGGTGCTCGCTCATCTCGGCGGGGCCGGTGGCGCAGTTCATGCCGATCATGTCGATGCCGAGCGGCTCCAGGGCCGTCAGGGCCGCGCCGATCTCCGAGCCGAGCAGCATGGTGCCGGTCGTCTCGACGGTGACCGAGCAGATCAGCGGGACGGTGTAGCCGGCGGTCTCCATGGCCCGGTGGGCCGCGATGACCGCGGCCTTGGTCTGCAGGAGGTCCTGGGTGGTCTCGACGAGCAGCGCGTCGGCGCCGCCGGCCAGCAGGCCCTCGGCGTTCTGCTGGTAGGCGTCGCGGATGGTGCCGTACGCGACGTGGCCGAGGGTCGGCAGCTTGGTGCCGGGGCCCATGGAGCCGAGGACCCAGCGCTGCCGCCCGGTCTTCTCGGTGAACGCGTCGGCGGCCTCGCGGGCGATGCGGGCGCCGGCCTCGGAGAGTTCCTCGATGCGGTGGGCGATGTCGTACTCGCCGAGCGCGGAGAAGTTGCAGTTGAAGGTGTTGGTGCCGACGCAGTCGGTGCCGACTTCGAGGTACGCGTCGTGGACCGCGCGGACGATGTCCGGGCGGGAGGCGTTCAGAATCTCGTTGCATCCCTCGAGCTGCTGGAAGTCCTCGAGGGAGGGGTCCTGGGCCTGGAGCATGGTGCCCATCGCGCCGTCGGAGACGACGACCCGGGAGGCGAGGGCCTCGCGGAGGGCGTCGGCCCGCTGAGCGGCGGTCGCGGATGCGGCGGAAGGGGTCGGCGACGAGGCCATGGAATGAGCTCCCTGGGATGCGACGGCTGTCGGCTTTGCGTGCTCGGCGGAGCGCGCACGGGCCCAGCGTAGCCGTGCGGACGCCGGGGTGGGCACTGGGTTCCAACAGGTGGACTGCATCCTGTGTGCGGGGACTCCCGGTCCGGCCCGCTCTTGTCCGACACTGTCAGGTGTGACGCAAGGTCGGCATCGACCGATAGTGTTCAGCATTACCGAACAAGAGATGAGAAGAAGGGCCGGGCGATGGCGAAGAACATCCAGTCGCTTGAACGGGCTGCGGCGATGCTGCGACTGCTCGCGGGCGGCGAGCGCCGGCTCGGCCTGTCCGACATCGCCTCCTCCCTCGGGCTCGCCAAGGGCACCGCCCACGGCATCCTGCGCACCCTGCAGGCCGAGGGCTTCGTGGAGCAGGACGCCGCCTCGGGCCGCTACCAGCTGGGCGCCGAGCTGCTGCGGCTCGGCAACAGCTATCTGGACGTGCACGAGCTGCGCGCGCGGGCCCTCGTCTGGACGGACGACCTGGCCCGCTCCAGCGGCGAGAGCGTGCACCTGGGGGTGCTGCACCAGCAGGGCGTGCTGATCGTGCACCACGTCTTCCGCCCCGACGACAGCCGGCAGGTGCTGGAGGTGGGGGCCATGCAGCCGCTGCACTCCACCGCGCTCGGCAAGGTCCTGTCGGCGTACGACCCGGTGGCGCACAGCGAGGCGGTCGAGGGCGTACGGGACTCCTTCACGCCCCGCACGGTCACGGGTCTCGCGGACTTCGAGACGCTCCTCGACACCACCCGGGCGCGCGGCTGGGCCGCGGACGTGGAGGAGACCTGGGAGGGCGTGGCCGCGGTGGCCGCGCCGATCCACGACCGGCGGCGGATGCCGGTGGGGGCGGTGGCCATCACGGGCGCCGTGGAGCGGGTCTGCGCCGAGGGCGAGCTGCGCTCGGAGCTGGTGGCGGCGGTACGGGACTGCGCCCGGGCGGTCTCGCGGGACCTGGGAGCCGGCCGCTTCTGAGCCCGCGGGCGGACGCGCGCCCCCTCGTACCGCCCCGGACGCACTTCCTCCGCTTCCCTCGCCGTCCCCTCTGCCCGAACACGACTGAACCCGCCGGTAACGATCGCGTCATCGGCGGGTTTTTGGTGCTCACGCCCCTTGACGTGCTGTTAACCCTGGCGCAAAACTTCCGTTCATCGGTCGGCATTGTCGAACAGCTAACGGCAATACGCGTTAAGGTAGGACAGTGCCAAGGGCCGGCCAACGCCCTCACACGAGGGCGCGGACCACCGGAGTGACCCGTGGTTCGCCTTCCCCTGGACGAAGGACAAAGGAGTCGCGGGTGTCCAGCTCCGACATCTTCATCGGCGAGACCCTCGGTACCGCCGTACTCATCCTGCTCGGCGGTGGCGTGTGCGCCGCCGTCACGCTCAAGAGCTCCAAGGCCCAAGGCGCGGGCTGGCTCGCGATCGCTTTCGGGTGGGGCTTCGCCGTCATGACGGCCGTCTACATGACCGCTTCCCTTTCCGGAGCCCATCTGAACCCCGCAGTCACGGTCGCGATAGCCATCAAGGACAGCGACTGGAGCAACGTGCCGGTGTACCTCGCCGGTCAGCTGCTCGGCGCGATGATCGGCGCGGCGCTCGTCTGGGTGGCGTACTACGGCCAGTTCCGGGCCCACCTCACGGACGACTCGATCGTCTCGGTCCCGCGCGAGGAAGGCATGGTCGACCAGCACGCGGCGCCGAACGCCGGTCCGGTGCTCGGCATCTTCTCGACCGGCCCGGAGATCCGCGTCCCCTGGCAGAACCTCGCGACCGAGATCATCGGCACCGTCGTCCTGGTCCTCGCCGTGCTCACCCAGGGCCTCAACGACGACGGCAAGGGCCTCGGCCCGCTCGGCGCCCTCATCACCGCGTTCGTCGTGGTCTCCATCGGCCTGTCGCTCGGCGGCCCCACCGGTTACGCCATCAACCCGGCCCGTGACCTGGGTCCGCGCATCGTGCACGCGCTCCTCCCGCTGCCCAACAAGGGGGGCTCCGACTGGGGCTACGCCTGGGTCCCGGTCGTCGGTCCGCTCGTCGGCGCCGTCATCGGCGGGGGTATCTACAACATCGTGTTCGCCTGAGCCGTCCTTCTTCCAGACTTCCCTTGGAGTACACCGTGACCGACGCCCCCACCTCCGCCGCCACCACGCACGGCGCGGGCCCGTTCATCGCCGCCATCGACCAGGGCACCACTTCGTCGCGCTGCATCGTCTTCGACAAGGACGGCCGGATCGTCTCCGTCGACCAGAAGGAGCACGAGCAGATCTTCCCGAAGCCGGGCTGGGTCGAGCACGACGCCAACGAGATCTGGGCCAATGTCCAGGAGGTCGTCGCCGGCGCCATCGCCAAGGCCGGGATCACCGCGGCCGACGTCAAGGCCATCGGCATCACCAACCAGCGCGAGACCACGCTGATGTGGGACAAGAACACCGGTGAGCCGGTCCACAACGCGCTCGTCTGGCAGGACACCCGGACCGACGGCCTGTGCAAGGAACTCGGTCGCAACGTCGGGCAGGACCGTTTCCGCCGCGAGACCGGCCTGCCGCTCGCCTCGTACTTCTCCGGCCCGAAGGTCCGCTGGCTGCTCGACAACGTCGAGGGCCTGCGCGAGCGCGCCGAGCGCGGCGAGATCCTCTTCGGCACCATGGACTCCTGGGTCATCTGGAACCTGACCGGCGGCACCGACGGCGGCGTCCACGTCACCGACGTCACCAACGCCTCGCGCACCCTCCTGATGAACCTGCACGAGATGGCGTGGGACGAGCGCATCCTCGCGTCGATGGAGATCCCGGCCGGCGTGCTGCCCGAGATCCGTTCCTCCGCCGAGGTGTACGGCGCGGTCAAGGGCGGCGTCCTCGACGGCGTCCCGGTGGCGTCGGCGCTCGGCGACCAGCAGGCCGCCCTGTTCGGCCAGACCTGCTTCGCCGAGGGCGAGGCCAAGTCCACGTACGGCACCGGAACGTTCATGCTGATGAACACCGGCGACAAGATCATCAACTCCTACAGCGGCCTGCTGACCACCGTCGGCTACCAGATCGGCGAGGAGAAGCCGGTCTACGCCCTGGAGGGCTCGATCGCCGTCACCGGCTCGCTCGTCCAGTGGATGCGCGACCAGATGGGCCTCATCAAGTCCGCCGCCGAGATCGAGACCCTGGCCTCCTCCGTCGAGGACAACGGCGGCGCCTACTTCGTGCCGGCCTTCTCCGGTCTGTTCGCCCCGTACTGGCGCTCCGACGCCCGCGGTGTGATCGCCGGCCTCACCCGGTACGTCACCAAGGCGCACATCGCCCGTGCCGTCCTGGAGGCCACCGCCTGGCAGACCCGCGAGATCACCGACGCCATGACCAAGGACTCCGGCGTCGAACTGGCCGCCCTCAAGGTCGACGGCGGCATGACCTCCAACAACCTGCTGATGCAGACCCTCTCCGACTTCCTGGACGCCCCCGTCGTGCGCCCGATGGTCGCCGAGACCACCTGCCTCGGCGCCGCCTACGCCGCCGGCCTGGCCGTCGGCTTCTGGCCCGACACCGACGCGCTGCGCGCCAACTGGCGCCGGGCCGCCGAGTGGACCCCTCGCATGGACGCCGACAAGCGTGACAGCGAGTACAAGAACTGGCTCAAGGCCGTAGAGCGCTCCATGGGCTGGCTCGAAGCAGAAGAGAAGTGACGAGGAGTAATTCGCGATGACCACCCTGCAGAGCCTCCCCTCCCTGGGGATGCACCCGGCCGCCGGTTCCCTCCCGACCCGCGCCGAGACCCGCGATCAGCTGTCGAGGGCGACGTACGACCTCCTGGTGATCGGCGGCGGCATCCTGGGCATCTCCACCGCCTGGCACGCCGCGCAGTCCGGGCTGCGGGTGGCCCTCGTGGACGCCGGCGACTTCGCCGGCGCCACCTCCTCGGCCTCCTCCAAGCTGCTCCACGGCGGCCTGCGCTACCTCCAGACCGGCGCGGTCAAGCTGGTCGCCGAGAACCACTTCGAACGGCGCGCGGTCTCCCGCCAGGTGGCCCCCCACCTGTCCAACCCGCTCACCTTCTACCTGCCCGTCTACAAGGGCGGCCCGCACGGCGCCGCCAAGCTCGGCGCCGGCGTCTTCGCCTACAGCGCCCTGTCCGCCTTCGGCGACGGCGTCGGCCACCTGCTGAGCCCCGCCAAGGCCGCCCAGGACGTGCCGGAGCTGCGCACCGACAACCTCAAGGCCGTCGCCGTCTACGGCGACGACCAGATGAACGACGCCCGCATGGCGCTGATGACGGTCCGCGCCGCCGTCGACGCCGGCGCGGTCGTCCTCAACCACGCCGAGGTCAGCGGGCTGCGCTTCACCCGGGGCCGGGTCACCGGCGCCGAGCTGAAGGACCGGCTGTCCGGCGAGGAGTTCGGCGTCGACGCCCGCCTGGTGCTCAACGCCACCGGCCCGTGGGTCGACCACGTCCGGCGCATGGAGGACCCGAACGCGGCCCCGTCCATCCGGCTGTCCAAGGGCGCGCACCTGGTCCTCAAGCGCACCTCTCCCTGGAACGCGGCCCTGGCCACCCCCATCGACAAGTACCGGATCACCTTCGCCCTCCCCTGGGAGGACATGCTCCTGCTCGGCACCACCGACGAGGAGTACGAGGGCGACCCGGGCGAGGTCGCGGTCAACGACAAGGACATCGCCCAGATCCTGGACGAGGCCGCCTTCTCCATCCGCGACCAGCAGCTCGACCGGTCCCTGATCACCTACGCGTTCGCCGGTCTGCGGGTGCTGCCGGGCGGTCCCGGCGACACGTCGAAGGCCAAGCGCGAGACGGTCGTCACCGAGGGCCGCGGCGGCATGCTGTCGGTGGCCGGCGGCAAGTGGACCACCTTCCGGCACATCGGCCGCACCATCATGAAGAAGCTGGAGGCGCTGCCCGGCCACCCGCTCGGCGACTCGTACGAGCCGGTGTCCGCGCTGCCGAAGCGGCTGCCGCTGCCCGGTATCGCCAACCCGAACGCGGTCGCCCACCGGCTCCTCGTGGACGGTCCGGCGCCCGGCCCGCGGATGTCCGCCGACACCGCCAAGCACCTGGCCACCCACTACGGCTCGCTCTCCTTCGACATCGCCCGCATGGCGAACGAGAACCCGCACCTCGCCGAGCGCATCCACCCGGACGCGCCGGAGATCTGGGCCCAGGTCGCCTACGCGCGCGACCACGAGTGGGCCGAGACCGCCGACGACGTGCTGCGCCGCCGTACCACCCTGACCATCCGCGGCCTGGCCACGGACGAGATCCGGGGCAAGGTGGAGGACATGCTGCGCGGCTGATCCCGCGTGGTGCCGTGAGCAGTATGTAAGGGGCGGTCTCTCTGGAGGCCGCCCCTTACGCGTGAGCGGGCCCGGCCGGCCCCCCGTCGGGCCGTGTGCCGACGGGAGTTCCTGGGTAGTCGATCACAGCCGAGAGGGGCCCCGGGCGATGTCCGAGGGCTGCGGGCGGGCCGCCGCGAAGGCATAAGGTTGGTCCGTACGACACAAACATCGACGAAGGAGGCGCTGGGTGATCGAGCTCGAGGGGGTTCCCGAGCTGATCGACCCGGTCATGGTGGCCGCGTTCGAGGGGTGGAACGACGCCGGTGACGCCGCCTCCGCCGCGGTCGCCCATCTCGACCGGGAATGGAAGGGCGAGGTGTTCGCGGCGCTCGACGCCGAGGACTACTACGACTTCCAGGTCAACCGGCCCACGGTGTGGCTGGACAACGGCGTACGGAAGATCACCTGGCCGACGACCCGGCTGTCCGTGGTGCGGGTCGGCGGCGAGAAGCCCCGCGACCTGGTGCTGGTGCGCGGGATCGAGCCGTCGATGCGCTGGCGTTCGTTCTGCAACGAGCTGCTGGGTTTCGCGCACGAGCTGGGCGTGGAGATGGTGGTGATCCTGGGCGCACTGCTCGGCGACACCCCGCACACCCGTCCGGTTCCGGTCAGCGGTGTCACCTCCGACCCCGATCTGGCCCGCACGATGGACCTGGAGGAGACCCGCTACGAGGGCCCGACGGGCATCGTGGGCATCCTCCAGGAGGCCTGCACGCACGCCGGGGTGCCGGCGGTGAGCCTGTGGGCGGCGGTTCCGCACTACGTGTCGCAGCCGCCGAACCCGAAGGCGACGCTGGCGCTGCTCAACCGGCTGGAGGACCTGATCGGTCTGCACATCCCGCTGGGCGAGCTGCCCGAGGACGCGCGGGCGTGGCAGACGGGCGTGGACCAGCTGGCCGCCGAGGACAGCGAGGTCGCCGAGTACGTGCAGACGCTGGAGGAGGCGCGGGACACGGCCGAGCTGCCGGAGGCGTCCGGCGAGGCCATCGCGCGCGAGTTCGAGCGCTACCTGCGGCGGCGCGAGCCGGGACCGGGCACGGGCGCGGCTCCCGGAGTGGCGACGGAGGGCACCGACCCCTCGTATCTGCGGGACGCCTCCCCTGACCGGACCCGCCCGCCGAAGCCGCAGCAGCCGGGACCGGAGGCGGTGCCGGGCGCGGAGACGGACGAGGCCGCGGAGACGGACGGAACGTCGGAGACGGACGGAGCCGGGGCGGAGACGCCGGAGGCCGAAGCGGAGGCTTCGGGCCCGGACGCCTCCGGCACGGACGCGCCGGGCGCGGAGACGCCGGACAAGGATGCTCCGCGCCCGGACGCGGAGCCGCCCACGGCGGAGGATCCCGAGGGGACCAAGGACGCCGGGGGCTCCGAGAAGCCCACGGACGAAGAGGACTGAGACATACGGATACGGGAGGAGCGGCGCGGCCGTTCCTCCCGTAGCGCAGAGGACACAGCGGCGGGCCGCATCCTGGCACAGGTCAGGATGCGGCCCGCCGTCCATGGCCCGGGTGCCCGCTTACAGGGCGACGCCGAGCAGCGCGTCGACGGCGCGCGAGGCGAGACCGGGGGCGGACTCGTCGGCGCCGCCGCCGGCGGTCTGGAGCGCGGCCCAGCGGTCGACCGCGGCGAGCGCGGCCGGGGTGTCGAGGTCGTCGGCGAGCGCCTCACGCAGCTCCTCGACGAGCGCGTCGGCGGACGGGCCGTCGGGACGCGAGACGGCGGCGCGCCAGCGGCCCAGCCGCTCCACGGCGTCCTGGAGGACCTGGTCGGTCCACTCCCAGTCGGTCCGGTAGTGGTGGGAGAGCAGGGCGAGCCGGATGGCCGCCGGGTCGACGCCGTCCTGGCGGAGCCGGGAGACGAAGACCAGGTTGCCCCTGGACTTCGACATCTTCTCGCCGTCGAGGCCGACCATGCCGGCGTGCACGTACGCCTGGGCCATGGGGAACTCGCCGGTGAGCGCCTGGGCGTGCGAGGCGCCCATCTCGTGGTGCGGGAAGATCAGGTCGGAGCCGCCGCCCTGGATGTCGAAGCCCATGCCGAGGTGCCCGAGGGCGATGGCGACGCACTCGATGTGCCAGCCGGGGCGGCCGGCGCCGAGGCTGGCGCCGTCCCAGCTGGGCTCGCCGTCACGGGCGGCCATCCACAGCATCGGGTCGAGCGGGTTCTTCTTGCCCGGGCGGTCCGGGTCGCCGCCGCGCTCGGCGGACAGGTGGCGCATCAGCGCGGTGTCGTAGTGCGAGACCTCGCCGAAGTGCGGGTCGGCCTCGACGGAGAAGTAGATGTCGCCGTCGAGCTCGTAGGCGGCACCGGAGTCCCGCAGCTGCTCGACCAGCGGGACGATGGCCGGGATGGCCTCGACGGCGCCGACGTACTCCTTCGGCGGCAGCATGCGCAGGGCGGTCATGTCCTCGCGGAACAGGGCGGTCTCGCGCTCGGCGAGGCCGACCCAGTCGATGCCGTCGCGGATCGCGCGCTCCAGGAGGGGGTCGTCCACGTCGGTGACGTTCTGGACGTAGTGAACCTGCCGCTTGGTATCGAGCCACACGCGCTGGACGAGGTCGAACGCGTTGTAGGTCGCCGCGTGACCCATGTGGGTCGCGTCGTACGGCGTGATGCCGCAGACGTACAGGCGGGCGACGGGGCCGGGGGCGAGGGTCACTCGTCCACCGGTCGCGGTGTCGTGAATCCGGAGGTCGCGGCCCTTGCCGGGCAGGGCGGGGACCTCAGAAGCGGGCCAGGCATGCATGTCCTGAGCGTAACCGGACGACGGTTCCGGATACGAACCGCACCCTGGATCTCGTCCTATTAGACGGTCTTGCAGGGGACGCGGGTCCGTGCATACCCCCGAGGGGTCTTTCCGGCGTGAAAGATTTGGCCGGAAAGCATCGCCCCACGGAGTGTGAGGGATGTCTCCCGGACCGCTCAGACCGGGGGCCAGGGGATCGCCGGCCACTGCCCGGTCGGTACGGGGTGCCGGCCGGCCTCGATGAGGACGGCGACCCGTCGGCGCAGCGCGGTCACCTCGGCGTCGGTCAGCAGTCCGGCCAGCCGCTTGGCCAGCGGGGTTCCGGGGGCCAGCCGTTCGCCGAGCACGCCGAGCGCGGCGACGGCCTCGTCGGTGAGCTTCTCCCCCGCCCAGCCCCACAGCAGGGTGCGGAGCTTGTCGTCCACGTGGAACGAGACCCCGTGGTCGATCCCGTACAGCCGGCCGTCCGGCGTGGGCAGCAGATGCCCGCCCTTGCGGTCGGAGTTGTTGATCACCGCGTCCAGGACGGCGAGCCGGCGCAGCGGCGGGGTGTCGGCGTGCACGAGGAGCGCCGTGCGGTCCTCGTCGACCTGGGCGGGGCCGACGGCCTTCCAGCCCTCCCCCGCCTCCTCGTCGTCGACGAGGGCGAGCAGCGTCGCCTCCGGGTCGGGCTCGACCCACAGCTGCACCATGCCCTCGCCGTACGGGCCCTCGCGCAGCACGGTCGGCGGGACCAGGTCCCAGCCCATGGCCTCGGACAGCTCGTAGGCGGCGACCTCGCGCCGGGCGAGGGTGCCGTCGGGGAAGTCCCACAGCGGACGCTCGCCCGCCACCGGCTTGTAGACGCAGGCGGCTTCCTCCCCCGCGTACGCGACGGAGCAGTACAGCACCGCGTTGGACGCCTCGCGGATCCGGCCGCGGACGGTCAGCTCACCGCGGGCGAGCAGGTCGAGCACCCCGTCGCCGTCCCGGCCGTCGGGCCGGGACGGCTGCCGCGGGTCCGGTACGAGGCGGTCCTGGTCGCTGCTCATGCGTCGCGGCGGTATCCGTTCTGGCGCGGGCAGACGTGGCCCTCGGGGTCGAGCGGCAGGCTGCACAGCGGGCACGGCGGGCGGCCGGCGTTGACCACGTCCAGGGCGCGCTTGGCGAAGGCCCGGGCCTGGGCGCCGGTGAGCCGGACGCGCAGCATCGGCGGGCCGTTCTCCTCGTCCTGGAGCAGCCGCTCCTCGGCCTCGGCGAGGTCCTCCTCGGAGTCCGCGTCGAGTTCGACGAGCGCCTGCGCCTCGACGATCATGCGCTCTTCCCCGCCGTCCCAGGCGAGGGCCATGGTGCCGACCCGGAACTCCTCCTCGACCGGGGTGTCGAGGGGCGCGGCGTCGGCGTTCTCGGCGAGCGCGACGGCTGGTACGGGGGCGTTGCCGCCGGAGCGCCGGACGACCTCGTCCAGCAGCTCGTCGATCCGCTCGGCGAGCGCCGCGACCTGGCTCTTCTCCAGGGCGACGCTGGTGACCCGGCCGGTCGCGGACGCCTGCAGGAAGAACGTACGGCGGCCAGGCAGCCCGACCGTACCGGCCACGAAACGCTCCGGTGGGTCGTAGAGGAACACCTGACGGGACACGTTCCCGACTCCCTTGGGTCTCGGTGGGCAGCTGTCCCGGTGGGGGCGGCACAGCTGGAGCTACAGCGGCGCGTCCACCCTACTGCGCGTGGGGATCACGGTGCGCCCGCACCGCCTCCGACCTCCGCCGCCCCGCCGTCGGCGGAGCTCTCGCGGGGTGCGAGGGCGTCGAGATCGCCGGTGTCGCCGAGCCGGAGCAGGAAGGGGCGCAGCGGGGTGTAGCGGATCGCGGTGACCGAACAGGGGTCGGCCTGGATCCGCTGGAAGAGGTCGAGGTGCAGGCCGAGGGCGTCGGCGACGAGCGCCTTCACGATGTCGCCGTGGGTGCACATCACATAGGCGGCGTCCTCGCCGTGCTCGGCCTCGATCCGGGAGTTCCAGTCGTGGACGGCGTCCACGGCGCGGGCCTGCATGGCGCGCATGGACTCGCCGCCGGGGAAGGCCGCGGCCGAGGCGTGCGCCTGGACGACCTTCATCAGCGGTTCGTCCATCAGCTCGGCGAGCTTGCGGCCGGACCAGTCGCCGTAGTCGCACTCGTTGATCCGGTCCTCGACGTGCAGGGGAAGTCCGGGGCGGGCGTCGAGCAGCGGCCGTACGGTCTCGCGGCAGCGCTGGAGCGGGCTGGAGACGACGGCGGCGAGGGGCACACGGGCGAGCCGCCCGGGCAGTGCGGCGGCCTGCGCGGTGCCGCGTTCGTCGAGCGCGACGCCGGGCGTGCGGCCCGCGAGCACTCCGGAGGTGTTGGCGGTGGAGCGTCCGTGCCGGACGAGGATCAGCGTGGCCATGCCGGCCAGCCTACGCGCGCGTGGCGGCCGGGACCGCGGGTGCGGGCGACGGGATTGGCCGGGACCGGTCGGGTGCCGGGCGCTGAAGGAGGTCGGCGGCCGGGGCGGAAAGAGGCCGGCGGACGGCCCGAGGGGCGGCAGATACGGGAGAGGTGCGGGACAGGGCCGGACGGGGGAGAATACGGCCCGTGATCGTGGACTCAGCCATCTACCGGGACGGGCGCAGGACGTCCGGCCCCGACGACCTCTCGGACGCGCTCGCGGAGGCGCGGGCGACCGGCCACGCGTTCTTGTGGGTGGGACTTCACGAGCCGACGCACGCCGAGTTCGCCCATGTCTCGGAGGAGTTCGCGCTGCATCCGCTGGCGGTCGAGGACGCGCTGAAGGCCCATCAGCGGCCCAAGCTGGAGATCTACGACGACTCGCTGTTCATGGTGCTCAAGCCGGTGGTGTACGACCCGGCGAGCGACCAGGTGTCGTCGGGCGAGCTGATGGTGTTCCTCGGCGACTCGTTCGTGGTGACCGTGCGGCACGGCGAGGGCGCGCCGCTGACGGCGGTACGGCAGCGGCTGGAGGCCGAGCCGGAGGTGCTGCGGCACGGGCCGACCTCGGTGCTCTACGCGATCAGCGACGCGGTCGTGGACCACTACATCGACGTGGCCGGGGAGCTCCAGATCGACCTGGAGGAGCTGGAGGCGGATGTCTTCGCACCGTCCGGCGGGGCCCCGACGGGCACGGCCGAGCGGATCTACACGGCCAAGCGGCAGGTCCTCGAGTTCCGGCGGGCGAGCGGCCCGCTGGCGGGGCCGGTGGCCAAGCTCGCGACCGGCTCGCTGCCCTTCGTCCACGACCACGCGATGCCGTTCTTCCGGGATGTGCAGGACCATCTGCTGCGGGCGAACGACCAGGTGGAGGGGCTGGACCGGCTGCTGTCGGACATGCTCTCGGCGCACTTGGCGCAGATGGGCGTGCGGCAGAACGACGACATGCGCAAGATCTCGGCGTGGGCGGCGATGGCGGCGGTTCCCACGATGGTCGCGGGAATCTACGGCATGAATTTCAGGCATATGCCTGAGCTGGACTGGGTCTGGTCGTACCCGGCCGTGATCCTGCTGATGGCGGGCATAGTCACCGTGCTGTACCGGCTGTTCAAGCGACGCGGCTGGATGTAGCGGGGCGGAACGGGGCGGCGACCGGACCGGCCCCGGCCCCGGCCCTCAGAACGCGGAGACGGGCACCGGCGGGCCCCCGAGGGCGTTCCGGCGCTCGGGCATCCTGAGGTCGACCATCCGGTGCCAGCCGGCGACCCGTTCGTACGCGTACATGGCGTGGATGCCGGCGGCGAGCGTGCCGGCCTTGGCGCGCGGCCACTTCAGGATGCGGCCCATGTGTCCCATCACGGCGAGGCTGACATCCCGGTAGATCGCGATCTCGGCCAGCGCGCACGCGCGCAGGGTGTGCTGGATCAGCCGGCCGTGGCCCTCGTCGTTGAGCCGGAGCAGTTCCTCGTGGCAGTAGGCGAGATGGTTGTCCTCGTCGTGGCAGATCATCCTGATCGCCTTGCCGAGTTCGGGGTGGTCCCCGAAATAAGTGACGAGCATGTCCATCTGGGAGGCCGCGCGTTCCTCGGTGATCCGGCTGTGCGCGAGATAGACGACGATGTCCCGCTCGGTGAGCGGTTCGTCGCGGCGCAGGGTGGCGTGGGCGAGGCCGATGCCGCGCCGTTCGAGGAGCATCGTGTAGTCGGTGTCCGGCGGCACCGGTACCGGGGCGAGCCCGCGCTTCTTGAGCAGGGCGTTGAAGATCCTGCCGTGCTTGTCCTCGTCGGCGCCGTGCCGCGCGATCTTGGGGGCCAGGTCCCGCATGCCGGGGGCGACGAGGGCCGCGATCCGGCCGTTCTCCCAGCCGCCCTGCGCCTCACCGCTGGCGGCGATGGAGCAGAAGAGCTGGAACGACGCGTCGTCGTCGACGATTTCCTGGAACAGGCTCTTGGCCGTGAGCATGGCTGCCACCTCCCGTGCGGTACGAGTCAAGTGCGCCACGCCGGGAGGGGCAACAGGACGGCGGGGCGACTGGGCCGAACGAAGGACGGCGCGCGAGGCGTAACCGCGGGCGCGCTCGCGCGTTGTGCTCCGTGACGGCCGTGGCGGGGACGACCCCGAGCCCTCACCACGGCCGTGAGACGTCCGCCGGTTACGCCAGTCCGGCCCGCTCCAGCGCCTCCACCCCCGCGCGCAGGGCGGCGATCCGCTCGTCGAGCGTGAAGCCGGCGGGGGCCAGGGTCAGGGTCGTCACCCCCGCCGCCGCGTACTCCCGCATGCGGTCGGCGATCCGGTCGACCGTGCCGAGCAGGGTGGTCCGGTCGATCAGCTGGTGCGGCACGGCCGCGGCGGCACCGTTCTTGTCACCGGAGAGGTACTTGTCCTGGATCTCGGCCGCGGCCTGCTCGTAGCCCATGCGCTGGGCGAGCCGGTTGTAGAAGTTCTGCTTGCGGCTGCCCATGCCGCCGACGTAGAGGGCGGTGTACGGGCGGAAGATGTCGGCGAGCGCCTCGACGTCGTCGCCGAGTGCGAGCGGCAGGGTGGGATGGACGTCGAAGCCCTCCATCGTGAGCCCGGCCTTCTCGCGGCCCGCGCGCAGCGGACGCAGCGCGGTCTCCTCCAGGTGCTCGGCGGCGGGGAAGATCAGCAGGGCGCCGTCGGCGATCTCGCCCGTCTGTTCCAGGTTCTTGGGGCCGATGGCGGCGATGTACAGCGGGATGTGCGGGCGGGTCGGGTGGACCGTGAGTTTGAGCGGCTTGCCCGGACCGTCCGGCAGCGGCAGGGTCCAGTGCTCGCCCTGGTGGGTCAGGCGCTCGCGGGACATGGCCTTGCGGACGATCTCGACGTACTCGCGGGTACGGGCGAGCGGCTTGTCGAACCTGACGCCGTACCAGCCCTCGGAGACCTGCGGCCCGGAGACGCCGAGCCCGAGCCGGAACCGGCCGCCGGACAGGGAGTCGAGCGTCGCGGCAGTCATCGCCGTCATCGCGGGCTGGCGGGCCGGGATCTGCATGATGGCCGAGCCGATGTCGATCCGCTCCGTGCGGGCGGCGACGAAGGACAACACGGTGGGGGCGTCGGAGCCGTACGCCTCCGCCGCCCAGCAGACGGCGTAGCCGAGGCGGTCCGCTTCCTGGGCGACGGCGAGATTGTCGCCGTCCATGCCCGCGCCCCAGTAGCCGAGGTTGATGCCGAGCCGCATGCCACGTACCCCTTACTCATTGGTAACGTCGTTGTGGGCGGGGACTCTAGCGCGCGGTCCGGGCCTCCGACAGGAGCCGGGTCGGCCCGGTGCCTGTGGACAAGTCGTCCACAGGCTCTCTCGGTGTCCTGCCGTGGCCAGTAATCTCGCGGCCATGGAGCAGAGGCATCTCGGACGTACCGGCCTTCGCGTGTCCCGGCTCGGGCTCGGCACCCTCACCTGGGGCCGGGACACCGACGAGCACGACGCGGCCGAGCAGATGAAAGCGTTCTGGGACGCGGGCGGAACACTCGTGGACACCGCGGACGTGTACGGGGGCGGCGAGGCGGAGTACGTCCTCGGCCGGCTCCTGGACACCCTGGTGCCCAGACACGAACTGGTGATCTCGACGAAAGCGGGCAGCATCCCCGACCCGGACCGGCGCACGAACGGCTCGCGCGGGCATCTGCTCGCCGCGCTGGACGACTCGCTGGCCCGGCTCGGCACGGAGTACGTGGATCTGTGGCAGCTGCACTCCTTCGACCCGTACACGCCCCTGGAGGAATCGCTCCAAGCCCTCGACATCGCCGTGAACAGCGGGCGGGCCCGCTATGTCGGCGTGTCCGGTTTCTGCGGCTGGCAGCTCGCCAAGGCCGGCACCTGGCAGCTGAGCGGCGAGCGGACCCGGCTGGCCGGTACGCAGATGGAGTACTCGCTGCTCCAGCGCGGCATCGAGCGCGAGGTGCTGCCGGCGGCGCTGGACCTGGGCATCGGACTGCTGCCCTCCTCCCCGCTGGGACGCGGGGTGCTCACCGGCAAGTACAAGGGCGGCACCCCGGTGGGCTCGCGGGGCGGTTCGGAGGCGCTGGCGCCGTTCGTGGAGCCGTACCTGGACGAGACCGCGAGCCACATCGTGGACGCCGTCACGACCGCCGCCGACGGTCTCGCGGCGACCCCGCTCCAGGTCGCGCTGGCCTGGGTCCGCGACCGGCCCGGGGTGACCGCGCCGATCGTCGGCGCGCGCACCGCGCGGCAGCTGACGGCGGCGCTGTCAGTGGAGAGCCTTAGTCTTCCTGACGAGATCTGCCAGGCGCTCGACGATGTGTCGGCGCCCGTGCACCGCTATCCGGATCACGACTGGAGCACCTTGTGACCGACCCCTCCGCGGCCACCCCGCCGCCCGACCCCGCCGAGGCCCCCGCCGACGGCACGGCACCGGACACCGTCCCGGACGGCGAGCCGGGGCCCGGCGCGAGCGGCACGGAGGAGACCGGGACGGAGGAGACCGGGACGGAGGAGCGGGAGACCGGTACGGGGGAGCCGGATGCCGGTTCGGTCGAGGCCGGTACGGACGAAGCTGGTGAGGAAGAGGCCGGTACCGGGGCGGAAGAGGCTCCCGACGAGGCGGCCGGGTCCGGCGACGGCGCCGCTGCCGGGGACGCGTCCTCGGGCGGCGAGGCCGCAAGCGGCGAAGCGGCGGCCGAGCTGAGCGAGGCGCAGGCGGAGCTGGCCGCGCAGCGGGAGCTGCGGGCCAGGATCGAACAGCGGAAGGCCGAGCGGAGCGCGCCCGTCGAGGCCGGCACGAAGCTGAGCGGGACGGCCGCGGACCTGCTGGCGGCGGTACGGGCCGTGGAGAGCGGCGCGCGACCGGCCGCGGTCCCGCGCGTCGAGGAGCCCGCCCCGGCCCGGCCGGCACCGGCCGCCGCGGCACCCGAGCGCACGGTACGCCCGCCCGCGCCCGCGGCCCCCACGGTGACCGAGGAGACGACCACGGCCGTCCGCCAGGTCCTCGCGCGCGGTGGCGCCCCGGAGACCCTGGCCCCGCAGGTGGCGGCCGTACTCGGCGAGGGCGCCGCCCGTGCCCTCGCCGACGACCCGTGGCAGCTGCTGGCCGTCCCCGGAGTGCGCGCCGAGCAGGCCGACGGATTCGCCCGCGCCCTGCTCGGCGCGGAGTGCGGCCCGGCCGACCCGCGCCGCGCGGTGGCGCTCACCGCCTGGCTCCTGGAGCAGGCGGCCCGGCAGGGCCACACGGCCCTGGAGATCGGAGCCGTACGGGAAGGACTCACCCGGCTGTCGGTGCCCGAGCCCGACAAGGCGGTCGACCTCGCCGTGTCCGAGGCCGCGGTCCTGGTCTTCCAAGAGGAGAACGAGCCGGAAGACGACACGGAGGACGCCGACGGGGCCCAGGCGGCCGAGGAAGGCCAGGGGCAGCCGCCGCGGCCCGAGGCGCCGGTGCTGCTGGGTCTCGAACGGTTCGCGCTCGCGGAGGAGAGCCTGGCCGACGGGCTCGCGCGGCTGGTCCGCACGGTCCACCCCGCCTCGTGGGACGGCCCCGAGCTGGCCCGCGCGGCCGGCACGCACGGACTGGTCCTGCACACCGGCGGCGAGGCGGCCCGCGCCGAACCGGCCGCGCTGGCCGGCGAGGCACGCGCGCGGGGCCTGCGGGTGGCGCTCGCGGCGCACACCGCGCGCGACGGCGCCGTACCGGTGGCCGCGCTGCTGTCCGGCGCCGCGGGTCCCGGCCGGGACGCCGAAGGGGCGCTGGCCCTGGACCTGCTCGTCGTCCTGGACGCGCCGCAGCTCGGCCTGGAGCCGGCCGCGGCCCTCGTCGAGGCGCTGCCCGACGGCTGCCGGCTCGTCCTCAGCGGCGACCCCCACGTGCTGGGCGCGGCGGGCCCGGGCCGGGTCTTCGCCGACCTGCTCGCCGCCCGTATCGCGCCGGTGATCGCCTCCCGTACGCCCGACCCGGGCCCGATCGGCGAGCTGGTCTCGGGCATCGGCATCGGCGAGCTGAACCAGGTCGCGGCTCCGGGCAAGGAGGTCGTGATCGTCCCGGTGCGGGACGCGGGCGAGGCGGTGCACCGCACCGTGCAGCTGGTCGCGGACTCGATCCCGCGGGCCATCGGGGTGCCGACCGAACACACCCAGGTGATCACGGTCGGGCACGGCGGCTCCGCCGGCACCCGTGCCCTGAACGCGGCCCTCAAGCAGCGGCTCAACCCGGGCCCGGGCCGGTTCGGCGGCTTCGACCCGGGCGACCGGGCGGCCCACTCCCCCGCGCCCGGCCGGACGGTGACCGGCACGGTCGTCTCGGCCGACGCCGAGGGCCTGCACCTGGACTGCGACGGCACGCGGGTCGTCGTACCGAAGGAGCGGGTGGAATCGGAGCTGCGGCACGGCTGGGCGCTGACCGCGCACCAGGCGGCCGGGGCCCGCTGGCCGGCCGCGGTCGTGGTGCTGCCCGGGGACGCCGCCGGGGGCCTGAGCCGGCCGTGGGTCTACACGGCGTTCGGGCGGGCCGAGCGGCATCTGTCGGTGGTCCACGGTGTGGATCAGGCCCTGCCGCGCGCGGTCGCCGAAGGCGTGGCCCCGGAGCGGACGACCCGGCTGCGGCCCCTCCTCGACGCCCTGCTCGCGGACGATGACGAGGCTTAGGACCCCGTACGCGGACAGCGAAAGGCCCTCCCGGGCGCGGCGCGCTCGGGAGGGCCTTTTCGTGTGCGGTCGTTCGTCAGACCCGGCCTGGCGTCAGACCCGGCGTACCGGGACCGGTCCCTCCGACTCGTCGTCGATCACGTCGTCGTGATCGTCGTCACCGTCGTCGTGATCGTCGTCACCGTCGTCATGGTCGTCGTGGTCGTCGTCGTGGTCGTCGTCGTCCTCGTCGAAGACGGCGCTGATGTCGAAGCGGCAGACGATCCGCTCCGGATCCACGCGGTCGAAGGGGGTGCTCAGCCACTCCCCCGGTTCGGGCAGGTCCTCGGCGGCCTCGACCCAGAGGGTGGAGTCCCCCTCCTCCAGACCGAAGTCCGTGTGCCGGGAAGCGATTTCGTCAGGTTCGTACTCGCCGAAGAGAACGCCGAGCGCCGCGTGGGTGGTGACCGGCTCCTCCTCCCGGTCGAGGTCGGTGACCCGCCGGGCCTGGGCGATGAGGCGCTGCGGCTCCACCACGGCGTAGTCCCGTCGGATCAGCACGCTCAGCGCGTGCGGCTCCTCCGGTCCCGCGTAGGGCGGCAGGGAGTCGTCGACATCGGGGATCTCGAAGGGAGTGACCTCGTCGTGCCGGTCGTAGAGGAGTTCGTCGTAGGCCTCCGCCGCTGCCGCGAGCGCGTTGAACGCCTCGTAGACGGCCGGGTCGTCCTGCCCCGTGCGGCGTTCGACCGCAGCGAGGTGACGGTCCAGTGCGGCTTTGACCGCCTCGGCGGCGGCGCGTACCTCGGCAGCGGTGGGCTGCGCAGCATCAGACATAGGACAGACGCTATCCGTACCTGGCCCTTGGCCGCACAATAGATGCGATGCCGGAATACGAATTTGTCGACGTGTACGTGCCGCGCGGCGTCTCCCGCAAGGAGACGACGCGGCTTCTGACCGACCATGCCGAGTACGGGCACTGGGAGTTGGACCGCCTGAGCCTGCGCCGGGACGGCAGTCGAAGAGTACGGCTGAAGCGACGCATCATCCGTCAGATCCGCGCCACCTGGTGACATGAGGAAGGGGCCCGCCACGGGGCCCCTTCCTTTTTCGTGTACGGCTTTCCCGTACGCCACCGGCCGCGGCCGCCGTCGCCGCGACCGGTTTCCGTCCGCTACGCGGCGCGGCGGGCCCGGCGGTAGAGCACGGCGCCCGCGAGGAGCATGCCCGCACCGACGGGGAGAACGAGCCCGAGCGGCGCGGCGCCGGTCTGGGCCAGCTCCTCGACGGGGCGGTCCGGGGTGTGCGTCACCGGGGTGTTCGGGTGGTGGGGCGTGCCGGGGTGCGCGGGAGGCGTACCCGGGTGCGCCGGGGTCCCCGGGTGCGCCGGTGTGGTCGGCGTCTCGGGAGTCACCGGGGTGGTGGGGCGCTCCGGGGTCGTCGGCACGGCGCCGTTGGCGCAGTTGTTGCCGCCGACGGGGTTCAGGAGGCCGACGCCGGTGACGTTGTTCCCGCAGACGTTCACGGGGACGTCGACCGGCACCTGGACGTTGTTGCCGGAGCCCACGCCCGGCGAGTTCGAGGCGCCTCCTTCGGCGGTGGCGCCGGAGCCGCCGTGGCCGCCCGAACCGCCCTTATTGACACACGTGTTGCCCATCGCCGGGTTGAGCAGCCCGACGACGTTGACGGTGTTGCCACAGAGGTTGACCGGCACGTGGACCGGCACCTGGACGTTGTTGCCGGACGCGACGCCCGGCGAACCGGACGCCACGCCGTGTGCGCCCGCGTCGGCCTGGGCGTAGCCGCCTCCGAGGGCGAGCACGCCGCCCGCCGCGGCGACGGTGACGAGGCTCTTACGGGAGATGCGCGTGATGCGTGTGACCTGTCGCATTGCTGTGTGACCTGCTTCCATGCCTGCTCGGCTCGACGAAGATAACCACCGGCCCCGGAGTGCATGGCACGCATTCCGGGGCCGGCCTGGCTCAGACCCCCGAGGGGTCGAGGCTCAACGTCAGGCGTTGATGCAGGTGTTGCCGAAGGCGGGGTTCAGCAGCCCGATCACGTTGATCGTGTTGCCGCAGGCGTTCACGGGGATGTGGACCGGCACCTGGATGACGTTGCCCGAAACCACGCCGGGGGAACCGATGGCGGCACCCTGGGCACCCGCGTCGGCAACGGCCATGCCCGCGCCCGCGAGAACGAGACCGCCGGTGGCAGCCGCAGCAGCGACGACCTTCTTGATCATTCTTCCTCCTTGTTGGCAGTGCGGCCCCAGCCGCGGACCGCACCACCTGTAACGAGGAGGGTGAGGGAGGGCTACGAGCCCCGCAGGTCATTCACTCTTTTCGGGCATGCCCGTACGCGCGGTCGATTCCGGCGGCCTTCGGGCGGCCGGGGGACCCCCGCCTCGGGCCTGCGGGCACCCCGGCGCACGCCGTCCGCACGCCGGGGCGGGAGCCCGCGCGCGGGCCTCCGTACACCCGGAGGAACGCGCGCCGCCGCCGTCAGGAGGCGTCGATGAACCGGTCCAGGACCCGGACGCCGAACTTCAGGCCGTCCACCGGCACCCGCTCGTCGACGCCGTGGAACATGCCGGCGAAGTCCAGCTCGGGCGGCAGCTGGAGCGGCGCGAAGCCGAAGCAGCGGATGCCGAGGTCGTCGAAGGCCTTGGCGTCGGTGCCACCGGAGAGCATGTACGGCACGGCACGGGCGATCGGGTCCTCGGCGCCCAGGGCCAGCTGCATGGCGTCGACCAGGGCGCCGTCGAAGCTGGTCTCCAGGGCCTTGTCGCCGTGCACGTCCTCGCGCTTGACCCGCGGGCCGAGGATCCGGTCGAGGTCGGCCAGGAACTCCTCCTCGTACCCGGGCAGGAAACGGCCGTCGACGTGCGCGGTGGCCTGGCCGGGGATGACGTTCACCTTGTACCCGGCGCCCAGCATGGTGGGGGCGGCGGAGTTGCGCAGGGTCGCGCCGACCATCTTGGCGATGCCGCCGAGCTTGGCGAGCGTGGCGTCCATGTCCTCGGGGTCGAGCGGGGTGCCGAGGGCGTCGGACAGCTCGTCGAGGAAGGACCGTACGGTCTTGGTCACCCGGACCGGCCAGGTGTGGCGGCCGAGCCGGCCGACGGCCTCGCAGAGCTCGGTGATGGCGTTGTCGTCGTTGGTCATCGAGCCGTGGCCGGCCGTGCCCTCGACGGTGAGCCGCATCCAGTGCATGCCCTTCTGGGCGGTCTCGACCAGGTAGAGCCGCAGGTTCTCGTTCACCGTGAAGGAGAAGCCGCCGACCTCGCCGATCGCCTCCGTCACGCCCTCGAAGTGCTCGCGGTGGTTGTCGACCAGGTAGCGGGCGCCGTAGGTGCCCCCGGCCTCCTCGTCGGCCAGGAAGGCGAGGACGATGTCGCGCGGCGGCTTGCGGCCGCTACGCAGCCGGTCGCGGACGACCGCGAGGGTCATCGCGTCCATGTCCTTCATGTCGACCGCCCCGCGGCCCCACACGCAGCCGTCGGCGATCTCCCCGGAGAACGGGTCGTGGGTCCAGTCCGCGGCGTTGGCCGGGACGACGTCGGTGTGCCCGTGGATGAGCAGGGCGGGCCGCGACGGGTCCTCCCCCTCGATCCGGGCGATGGTCGAGGCCCGTCCCCGATGGGACTCGATGATCGTCGGCTCCAGTCCGACCTCCGCGAGCTTCTCGGCGACGTACTCGGCCGCCGCCCGCTCACCCGGCCCGGAGTGGTCGCCGTAGTTGCTGGTGTCGATGCGGATGAGGTCACGGCACAGGTCGACGACCTCGTCCTCGCCCGTGACGCCCCGGCCGGTGTTCGACTCGCTCACGCTGCTTCCTCCCACTGCGTGCCCCACGCGATGACGGTTGATCCCCCCATCCTCCCGCGCCTCCCCCACCTGCCCAAGACCGCCTGTGGGCGGGAGTCAGGGTGGTGATCGACCCCCTCGAATGTTTGCTATGGTTTTCCTCGTCGGAAGGGCACAGCGGCCCGGAAGACAAGATCACCTGTCCGGGTGGCGGAATGGCAGACGCGCTAGCTTGAGGTGCTAGTGCCCTTTATCGGGCGTGGGGGTTCAAGTCCCCCCTCGGACACCAGCTGGAAGGCCCCACTTCATGTGGGGCCTTTTCGCGTGTCAGGGGTGTCTCCGGGACGGCTCGGGGAGGGCTCCGGGATCTGTTCGGGCATGGCCGTGGAAGGGCTGTACCAGGAGCTGGGGGTGCCCGCCGATCCCGGCCGGCTGCTCGCCGAGCGGGCGGCCGGGCTCTCGGCGCGGCCGTTCCGGCTGCTGCACGCGGACATCCACCGCAAGAACATGATCCTCACCGAGCGGGCGGGCGTGGTGTTCCTCGACTGGGAGCTGGCCCTGTGGGGCGACCCGGTGTACGACCTGGCCGATCACCTGCACAAGACGGGGTACGCGCGGGCGGACCGGGAGCGGGTGCGGGCCGGGTGGGAGCGGGTGGCCCCGGCGGACTGCCGGGTGGGCCTGCGTGAGGACGCCGCGTACTACGCCGCGTACGAGGAGATGAAGTCCGCCGTGGTGGACACGGTCCGCTGGGGGCGCCGGATCGCCCTGGCGGCGACGGCCGCCGAGCGCCGCGGGCTCGCGGAGGAGCTGCGGGGCAAGCTGCTGCGGGGCGGTCCGCACTGGGGTGGGGGGATGCCGGTGCGGCCCGAGGGGATCGAGCGGGCCGCCGTGCGGTGGCTGGGGGGCGAGGAGTAGGCCGGGCGGGTCGTTACCGTGGGGGTGTGAGACGGAGAACCAAGGCCCCCGCGTCGCCCCTGCCGCAGCGGGAGGGGATCGACGCCGTGCGGGTCCGGCTTCCCGAGGACGGGGCCGGGGCGTGGCGGACCGTGCGGGAGCATCTGGTGGACCGGTACGCCGGGGCCGTCGGGGCGGCGCTGGTCGGCGAGATGGTGCGGGAGGGGCGGTTCGTCGGCGCCGACGGGCGGGCGGTCGGGGGCGACGAGCCGTACACGGCGGGGCGGTATCTGTGGTTCCACCGGGACTTCCCGGCCGAGGAGCGGGTGCCGTTCGAGGTCGGCGTGGTGTATCGCGACGAGCGGATCGTGGTGGCCGACAAGCCGCACTTCCTGGCGACGATGCCGCGCGGGCGGCATGTCACGGAGACGGCGATGGCGCGGCTGCGGCGCGATCTGGGGCTGCCCGGGCTGCAGCCGGCGCACCGGCTGGACCGGCTGACGGCGGGCCTGGTGCTGTTCGTGGTGCGGCCGGAGGACCGGGGGGCGTATCAGACGCTGTTCCGGGACCGGCGGGTACGCAAGGCGTACGAGGCGGTCGCCCCGTACGCCCCGGAGCCGGTGCTTCCGGTGACGGTGCGCAGCCGGATCGAGAAGGAGCGCGGGGTGATGGCCGCCCGCGAGGTGGCGGGGGAGCCGAACAGCGAGAGCCGGATCGAGCGGGTGGAGCGGCGCGGCGGGCTCGCCCGGTACCGGCTGGTGCCGGAGACCGGGCGGACCCATCAGCTGCGGGTGCACATGAACGCGCTGGGGCTGCCGATCCTGCACGACCCGGTGTATCCGGTGGTGCGGGAGGACGGGCCGGAGGACTTCGGGCGGCCGCTGCAGCTGCTGGCGCGGACGCTGGAGTTCACCGACCCGCTGGACGGTTCCCCGAGGCGGTTCGAGAGCGGGCTCTCGCTCAGTGCCCTCGGCTGATCCACTCCTCCAGGTGCGGGGCCTCGGCCCCGATGGTGGTGGTGTCGCCGTGGCCGGTGCGGACGACGGTCTCGGCCGGCAGGGTGAGGAGCTTGTCCCGGATCGAGTCGATGATCGTGGGGAAGTCCGAGAAGGACCGGCCGGTCGCGCCGGGGCCGCCCTGGAAGAGGGTGTCGCCGCTGAAGACGGTGCCGAGCTCCGGCACGTACAGGCAGACCGCGCCGGGCGCGTGCCCGGGGGTGTGCAGGACGTGCAGGTCGACGCCGGCGATGGTGAGGACCTGGCCGTCGGCGAGGTCGCCGTCCGGGGAGTGGTCGGGGTGAGTGTTCTTCCACAGCGGCTGGTCGGCGGGGTGGAGCAGGATCCGGGCGCCGGTGGCCGCCGCGAGGGCGGGGGCCGCGTCGATGTGGTCGTCGTGGGCGTGGGTGCACACGATGGCGCGGAGGGCGCGGCCGTCGAGGGCGGCGAGGATCGCGTCGGCGTCGTGGGCGGCGTCGATGACGATCGCCTCGGTGTCGTCGCCGACGATCCAGACGTTGTTGTCGACGTCCCAGGTGCCGCCGTCGAGGCTGAAGGTGCCGGAGGTGACCAGATGGTCGATGCGGGCGTTCATCAGAGGATCACCACCGAGCGCAGCACGTCTCCCTCGTGCATCCGGGCGAAGGCCTTCTCGACATCGCCGAGGCCGATGGTCTCGGTGACGAAGGCGCCGAGGTCGATACGCCCCTGCTGGTGCAGGTCGATGAGCATCGGGAAGTCGCGGGACGGCAGGCAGTCGCCGTACCAGGAGGACTTGAGCGCGCCGCCGCGGCCGAAGACGTCGAGGAGCGGGAGCTCCAGCTTCATCTCGGGGGTGGGGACGCCGACGAGGACGACGGTGCCGGCGAGGTCGCGGGCGTAGAAGGCCTGCTGGTAGGTCTCGGGGCGGCCGACGGCCTCGATGACGACGTCGGCGCCGAAGCCGCCGGTGAGCTCACGGATGGCCTCGACGGGATCGGAGGTGCGGGAGTTGACGGTGTGGGTGGCCCCCATCTCCTTGGCCTTCTCCAGCTTCTTGTCGTCGATGTCGACGGCGATGATGCGGGCGGCGCCGGCCAGGCGGGAGCCGGCGATGGCCGCGTCGCCGACGCCGCCGCAGCCGATGACGGCGACGCTGTCGCCGCGGCCGACGTTGCCGGTGTTGATGGCGGCGCCGATGCCGGCCATGACACCGCAGCCGAGCAGGCCCGCGGCCTCGGGGGCGACGGCCGGGTCGACCTTGGTGCACTGGCCGGAGGCGACGAGGGTCTTCTCGGCGAACGCGCCGATCCCGAGGGCGGGCGACAGCTCGGTGCCGTCGAGCAGGGTCATCTTCTGCTTGGCGTTGTGGGTGTCGAAGCAGTACCAGGGGCGGCCGCGCAGGCAGGCCCGGCACTGGCCGCACACCGCGCGCCAGTTGAGGACGACGAAATCGCCGGGGGCGACGTCGGTGACGCCCTCGCCGACGGACTCGACGATTCCGGCCGCCTCGTGCCCGAGGAGGAAGGGGAAATCGTCGTTGATGGCGCCCTGCTTGTAATGGAGGTCCGTGTGGCAGACCCCGCACGCCTGGATCTTCACCACGGCCTCACCGGGGCCGGGGTCGGGAATGACGATCGTCTCGACCCGTACGGGTTCATTCTTCCCGGGGGCGACGACTCCCTGGACCTGCTGCGGCATCGTGGTGTTCCTCTCGAAAAACGGCAATCCACGTTTCGGATGTGACGATAACGGCCAGGTTACGCGGAGCTCGCAACCTTCGCCCAGGTGGTCACCGTCTGCCCCGATGCAGGCATGACACAGCCTCAGGGGGAAGTATGACCGGTGAGATCGAGCCGTACGTCGATGCTCTGACCGTGCCGCCGGTACTCCGCCCGGACGCGTCGGGGGAGCTCGTGGTCGAGCTCCGGCCGGCCTGGGTGCGGATGCACCGGCAGCTGCCGCCGACACTGATGTGGGGGTACGAGGGGACCGTGCCCGGCCCGACCATCGAGGTGCGGCGCGGGGAGCGCATCAAGGTCGCGTGGACCAACCGGATCCCGAAGGGCAGCGAGTACCCGGTGACCGCCGTCGAGGTGGGACAGACCGCCGGGCGGCCCGCCCCGCACAACCGGCCGGGCCGGGAAGGCGCGGAGCCGATCAAGGAGGTGACGGCGCTGCCGGCCTGGTCGGTGACGCATCTGCACGGGGCGCAGACCGGCGGCGGCAACGACGGGTGGGCGGACAACGCGGTGGGCTTCGGGGACGCCCAGCTGTCCGAGTACCCGAACGACCACCCGGCGGTGCAGTACTGGTACCACGACCACGCCATGAACATCACCCGCTGGAACGTGTACGCGGGGCTCGTGGGCACCTATCTGATCCGGGACGACGAGGAGGACGCCCTGGGTCTGCCGTCCGGGGCACGGGAGCTGCCGCTGATCCTGGCGGACCGGAACCTGGACCAGGACGAGGACGGGCGGCTGAACGGGCGGCTGCTGCACAAGACGACGCAGCTCGTCGCGGCGCACCCGGAGACGGGCAAGCCGGTGTCGCTGCCGTTCCAGGGCCCGTACACGACGGTGAACGGGACGATCTGGCCGTACCTCGACGTCGAGGCGGGCTGGTACCGCTTCCGGCTGGTGAACGCGTCGAACGCGCGGATCTACGACCTCGTCCTGGTCGACGAGGACGACCGGCCGGTGACCGGGGTGCTGCACCAGATCGGCAGCGACGGCGGGCTGCTGCCGCGCCCGGTGGCGGTGGACTTCGGCGCGGCGGCCGCAGGTGACCCGGCGGACGTCGACCCGCTGACGATCGCACCCGCCGAGCGGTTCGATCTGCTGGTCGACTTCCGACAGCTCGCCGGGCGCCGGCTGCGGCTGCTGAACAAGGCGAAGGGGCAACCGCCGGGGGGCGCGGACGCGACGGCGAGCGTGCCGTATCCGCAGGTCATGGAGTTCCGGGTGGGCGAGCCGGCGGAGTACGAGGCGGAGGCGGACGGCTTCGAGCTGCCACCGGTGCTCTCGGGTTCCTTCCGGCGCTACGACCACGCGGAGGTGGAGCACGGGCACCGGCTGGTCGTGCTCACCCCGCCCGGCACCGTCGGGGGCGGCGGGCACCCCGAGATCTGGGAGATGGAGGAGGTCCCGGAGCACGAGCAGGCGGCGCTGCGCGGGCCGGCGGACGGGGTGATCCGGGTCCAGTCCTCGGACGGCAAGGTGCGCACGTACCGGCGTGGCGCCCGGACGTTCAACGACGGTCTCGGCTTCACCATCGGCGAGGGCGCGTTCGAGCAGTGGTCGTTCCTGAACCTGGCGCCGTCGAACGTGGTGCACCCGATGCACATCCACCTGGCGGACTTCCAGGTGATGGCCCGGGAGACGTACGTGACGGACGGGTTCGACACGGGGGTCGGCGGGACGCGGGCGCCGGTGCGCTTCGACGCGGAGCGGCCGCTGACGGTGCCGCCGAACGAGCAGGGCTGGAAGGACGTGTTCCGGGTGCCCGGCGGTCAGCTGGTGCGGGTGATGGGGCGGTTCGACGGGGCGTACGGACGCTTCATGTACCACTGCCATCTGCTGGAGCACGAGGACATGGGCATGATGCGGCCGTTCGTGGTGATGCCGCCGGAGGTGCTGCCGCTGGGGCACGACCACGCGGGCGGTCCGGGGCACGGCGGTCACCAGTCCTGACGGCCTGATGACCTGACGGTCTGATGGTCTGGCGGTCTGATGGTCTGGCGGACTGACAGCCTGATGGCCTGATAGCCCACGGTGCTGTCGGTCGGGGGGCCGGGAATCCGAGGACCGGAATCCCGGGGGCGCTCGCGCGGGGACGGGCCGGTGGCATGATCCGGTCATGAGTCTCACCGAGCGTCGGCTCGCCCTGGCCCTGCTGGACCGTCAGCTCCTCCTCGAACGCCACCGCCTCGACGTGGCGGAAGCGGTCCGCCGGCTCTGCGCTCTCCAGGCGCAGTCGCCGGCGTCACCGTATCTGGCGCTGTGGAACCGCCTGCGGGAGTTCGCGCCCGAGGATCTCGACGCGGCGTTCGCCGAGGGCCGGCTCGTGAAGGCGACCCTCATGCGGCTCACCCTGCACGCCGTCCACGCCGAGGACTACGCGCCCTTCCGCGCCGCCATGCTGGGCACCCTGCGCGGGGCGCGGCTGTACGACCGCCGCTTCAAGGCGACCGGGCTGACCCCGGCCGACGCCGACGCGCTGCTCCCCGAACTCGCCGGGTTCCTGGAGCGGCCGCGTACCGGCGCCGAGGTGGAGCGCGAGGTCACGGGGAGGCACGGCGAGCACGCCTATCGGGTGTGGTGGGCGCTGCGCGCGTTCGCGCCGGTGCGTCACGCGCCGGTCGGCGGCCCGTGGTCGTTCGCCCACCGGAACTCCTACCGCGCCTCCGGGGCGGCCGCCGCGCCCTCGCCGGAGGAGGCCGCCGCCGGGGTCCGGCGTCTGCTGCTCGCGTACCTGGGCGCGTTCGGGCCGGCGTCGGCCTCGGACTTCGCCCGGTTCACGCTGCTGACGCGCGGCACGATAACCACGGCGCTGGAGGGACTGGGCGACCAGGTGGTGCGGGTGCCGGGCCCCGGTCGCGCCGCCTTGTTCGACCTGGCCGGCGCGACCGTACCCGACGAGGACACCCCGGCACCGCCGAGACTGCTGCCGATGTGGGACGGCACGCTGCTGGCCCACGCCGTACCCGGGCGGCTGATGCCCCCGGAGTACCGGCCGCTGGTCGTCCGGCGCAACGGCGACGTGCTGCCCTGTCTACTCGTCGACGGGCAGGTCGCCGGTGTGTGGCGGGCGACCGGCGAGGGCGTGGAGCTGACCGCCTTCCGCCCGCTCGGGAAGGCCGCGTGGCAGGGCCTGACCGAGGAGGCGGAGAAGCTGTCGGCGCTGCTCGCCGACCGCGATCCGGCCGTCTACCGGCGCTACGGCCACTGGTGGGAGAAGGGCTTCCCGTACGCCGAGCGGACGGTCGTCACCACCTGACCCCGTTCCCGGCCCGCGTCGGCGAAGCCGTCGGCCCCGGGTGTCCGTCCTGGTCGGCGGTCCCGGGCGTCCGTCCTGGTCGGCGGCGTCCTTCGCCAGGACGCGGACGCGGCGGCGGACCAGGTACCAGCCGCCGGCGCCCAGGGGGGAAGGGTCGGTGCCCGGCCGTCCCCTGGCGGGGTGCGGCTCCGGCACGGCCGGCGCACGCCCTCGCGGCTGGCGAGGGAGCACCGGAGGAGGCGTATGTCACCGAACGCCCGGATTCGAGCACTTCACCCCACGCGTCGGTGATCACGCTCCGTCCACCGGGGGTCCCGGCCCGCGGCGGAGCCCGGGGCGGACCGGGGGGCGTCACGGCGCCAGGACGTCGAGTTCCCTCAGCGCGCCGACCGCGATCTGCCGGGTCAGCTCCTCGGCGCGGGCCGCGTTCTTCTCCCGTACGGCCTCGGCGACCCGGACGTGCAGGGTGACGGCGGCCGGGTCGGGGTCCTCGAACATCACCTGATGGTGGGTACGGCCGGTCAGGACCTCGGCGACGACGTCACCGAGCCGGGCGAACATCTCGTTGCCGGAGGCGTCGAGGACGACCCGGTGGAAGGCGATGTCGTGCACCAGGTACTCGTCCAGCCGGCGCCCGCGCGAGGTGGCGACCATGCCGAGGGCGTGCTCGGTGAGCGCGCGGCACTGCTCGGGGCCGGCGTTCAGGGCGGCGAGGCCGGCGGCGACGGGTTCGATCGCGGAGCGCAGCACGGTGAGCGAACGGAGCTGGCGGGGGCGGTCGGCGCCGGCCAGGCGCCAGCGGATGACCTGGGGGTCGTACACGTTCCACCGCTCGGTGGGCAGCACGATCACGCCGACCCGGCGGCGGGACTCGACGAGGTGCATGGACTCCAGGACGCGCACGACCTCCCGCACCACGGTCCGGGACACCTCGAAGCGCTCGGCCAGCTCGTCGGAGCGGAGCACGCTGCCGGGCGGATAGTCCCCCGCGGTGATCGCGAGACCCAGGGAGGTCAGGACGTGCGGATGGAGCCCCTGGGCCGGTGTCGTCATGCCGGCAAGCCTACGCACCCCGCGACGGCACTCGCACCCACCGTAATAAGTACGATGTTTAGGTCACAACCTCTTGAATAAGTCGTACTCAATGGGTTTCATGAGCGCGACGGATCGATGTCGAAGAAGACAGCGAGGCATCCCCCATGCGCACCACCCCCCTGCCCGACGGCCCGGCGGACTTCCCCCGGGTCGTCGTCGTGATGGGCGTCGCCGGAACCGGCAAGACCACGATCGGTCCGCTGGTCGCCGAGGCGCTCGGCGCTCCCTACGCGGAGGGCGACGACTTCCACCCGGCCGCCAACGTGGCCAAGATGTCCGCCGGCATCCCCCTCGACGACGAGGACCGGGCGCCCTGGCTGGACGCCATCGGGCAGTGGGCCCACGGCCGGGCCGGGCTCGGCGGTGTGGTGAGCAGCTCCGCGCTGAAGCGGATCTACCGGGACCGGCTGCGCGCGGCCGCCCCCGGCGTGGTCTTCCTGCATCTGACCGGTGACCGGGAGCTCATCGAGCGGCGTATGCGGGCGCGTCAGGGACACTTCATGCCGACCGCTCTGCTCGACTCCCAGTTCGCCACCCTCCAGCCGCTGCGGGAGGACGAGGCCGGCGTCGCCGTCGACGTGTCCGGCACCCCCGAAGAAATCACCGCCCGGGCCGTCGCCGCACTGCGCCGGCTCCCCCACTGATCCCCGAGGACCCCACCGTGACCAGTCTCAGCGTCGAGATCCTGGCAGCGGACGCCGCCGAACCCATCACCTCGGCAGGCAACGCCCAGCTCGGCATCGCCGTGCTCGCCGGCATCGCCGTCATCGTCCTGCTCATCACCAAGTTCAAGCTGCACGCCTTCCTGGCTCTGACCATCGGTTCGCTCGCGCTCGGCGCGTTCGCGGGCGCGCCGCTCGCGAGCGCCATCGCGTCCTTCAGCGCCGGTCTCGGCAACACCGTGGCCGGCGTGGGCGTGCTGATCGCGCTGGGCGCGATCCTCGGCAAGCTGCTCTCCGACTCCGGCGGCGCGGACCAGATCGTCGACACGATCCTCGCCAAGGCGGGCGGCCGGTCGATGCCGTGGGCGATGGTCCTCATCGCCTCCGTGATCGGTCTGCCGCTGTTCTTCGAGGTCGGCATCGTGCTGCTGATCCCGGTGGTGCTGCTGGTCGCCAAGCGCGGCAACTACTCGCTCATGCGCATCGGCATCCCGGCGCTCGCCGGTCTGTCCGTGATGCACGGGCTCATCCCGCCGCACCCCGGCCCGCTCGTCGCCATCGACGCGGTCGGCGCCAACCTGGGCGTCACGCTCGCCCTCGGCCTGCTCGTCGCGATCCCGACCGTCGTCATCGCCGGTCCGCTGTTCTCCCGGTACGCCGCCCGCTGGGTGGACATACCGGCGCCGGACAAGATGATCCCGGCCCGTCCGTCGGAGGGCCTGGAGAAGCGTCCCGGCTTCGGCGTCACCGTCGCCACCGTGCTGCTGCCGGTCGTCCTGATGCTGGTCAAGGCGCTCGTCGACATCGTCGTCGACGACCCGGCGAACGCCGTGCAGAAGGTCACCGACGTCATCGGCTCGCCGCTGATCGCGCTGCTCGCCGCCGTCATCGTCGCCCTGTTCACGCTGGGCCGCGCAGCCGGTTTCACCAAGGAGCGGCTGTCCTCGACCGTCGACAAGTCGCTGGCCCCGATCGCGGGCGTGCTGCTGATCGTCGGCGCCGGCGGCGGCTTCAAGCAGACCCTGATCGACCTCGGCGTCGGCCAGATGATCCTGGACTTCTCGAAGAGCTGGTCCATTCCGGCCCTGCTGCTCGCCTGGCTGATCGCCGTAGCGATCCGGCTCGCGACCGGCTCGGCCACCGTCGCCACCATCTCGGCGGCCGGCCTGGTGGCCCCGCTGGCCGAGGGCATGTCGACCGGCGAGGTCTCGCTGCTCGTCCTGGCGATCGGCGCCGGTTCGCTCTTCTTCAGCCACGTCAACGACGCGGGTTTCTGGCTGGTGAAGGAGTACTTCGGCATGAACGTCGTCCAGACCGTCAAGACCTGGTCGGTGATGGAGACGATCATCTCGGTGGTCGGCATCGTCTTCGTGCTGCTGCTGTCGCTGGTCATATGACGCGGCGGCCCCTGCCCTGAGACGAGGCCCCGGAGCGCGGATTCCCCCGCGCTCCGGGGCCTCACCGCTTTCCCGTCGCCGCTCAGCCCACCGCCTTCGCGGCCGCGCGGCCCGCCGTACGTCCCGAGAAGAGGCAGCCGCCGAGGAAGGTGCCTTCGAGGGAGCGGTAGCCGTGGACGCCTCCGCCGCCGAAGCCGGCCGCCTCACCCGCCGCGTAGACCCCGGGCAGCGGCTCGCCCCCGGGGGTGAGGACCCGGGAGGAGAGGTCGGTCCGGAGGCCGCCGAGGGACTTGCGGGTGAGGATGTTCAGCCGTACGGCGATCAGCGGGCCGGCCTCGGGGTCGAGGAGCCGGTGCGGGGCGGCCGTACGGATCAGCCGGTCGCCCAGATAGCGGCGGGCCCCGCGGATCGCCGTGATCTGGAGGTCCTTGGTGAAGGGGTTGGCGATCTCGCGGTCGCGGGCGGTGATCTCGCGGCGCAGCGCGGCCTCGTCGATCAGGTCCTTCCCGGTGATCCGGTTCATGCCGCGGACCAGGGCGGCCAGATCGTTCTCGACGACGAAGTCCGCGCCCTTGTCCATGAACGCCCGGACCGGGCCGGGGACGTCGGCGCGGGCGCGGTCGAGGACGCCGCGCACGGACTTTCCGGTGAGGTCGGGGTTCTGCTCGGAGCCGGAGAGCGCGAACTCCTTGCCGATGATCCTTTGGTCCAGCACGAACCAGGTGTGGTCGTGGCCGGTGCGCATGATGTGTTCGAGGGTGCCGAGGGTGTCGAAGCCGGGGAAGAGCGGGACGGGCAGCCGCCGGCCGGTCGCGTCCAGCCACAGCGACGAGGGGCCGGGCAGGATGCGGATGCCGTGCCGGACCCAGATCGGGTTCCAGTTCTCGATGCCCTCGGTGTAGTGCCACATCCGGTCGCGGTTGACGTGGTGGGCTCCGGCGGCCTCGGCGACGCCGAGCATCAGACCGTCGACGTGGGCGGGGACGCCGGAGAGCAGCCGGGCGGGCGGGGTGCCGAGGCGCTCGGGCCACTGGGCGCGGACCAGGTCGTGGTTGCCGCCGATGCCGCCGCTGGTGACGATCACCGCCTGGGCGCGCAGCGAGAACGAGCCGGTGACCCGACGGTCGCTGGCGGTGCCGCGCGGTACGCCGGAGCGGGCCAGGACGTCGCCGGTGACGGTGTCGACGGCGCCCGCCGTACGGGCGAGGCCGGTGACGCGGTGCCGGAAACGGAAGCGGACCAGGCCGCGGGCGGCACCCTCGCGCACCCGGCGTTCGAAGGGGGCGACGAGACCGGGGCCGGTGCCCCAGGTGATGTGGAAGCGGGGTACGGAGTTGCCGTGGCCGGTCGCCTCATAGCCGCCGCGCTCGGCCCAGCCGACGACCGGGAAGAAGCGCACGCCGAGCCCGTGCAGCCAGGCCCGCTTCTCGCCGGCCGCGAAGTGCACGTACGCCTCGGCCCAGCGGCGGGCCCAGGCGTCCTCGGGGCGGTCGAAGCCGGCGGTGCCGAACCAGTCCTGGAGCGCCAGGGCGTGGCTGTCGCGGATCCGCATCCGGCGCTGCTCGGGCGAGTCGACGAGGAAGAGGCCGCCGAAGGACCAGTGGGCCTGGCCGCCGATGGACTGCTCGGGTTCCTGGTCGAGGAGCAGGACGGAACGGCCGGCGTCGGCCAGTTCGGCGGTGGCGGCAAGACCGGCGAGGCCGGCCCCGATGACGATGACATCGGCGTCGTACGGCGCATGAGACATGCACCGCATCCTGGAGAGGGCGGTGCGGCGCGTCAACGGTCCGGCCCGGGTCGGTGCGTGGGGCCGGTGCGTGGGGCCGGTGCGGGCGGACCGGTGCGGGCGGACCGGTGCCGCCCGGGTCCATGATGGGGCGCATGAGCGCTGATGAAGTGATCGACGTCGTCGACGAGAACGACCGGGTGACCGGTCGGGCCCCGCGCGGTGAGGTGTACGCGCGGGGGCTGATCCACCGGGTCTCGTTCGTCCAGGTGCGGGACGGCCAGGGCCGGATCTTCGTGCACCGCCGGACCGCGACGAAGGCACTCTTCCCGTCGCGGTACGACATGTTCGTGGGCGGGGTCCTCGGGGCCGGCGAGTCGTACGACGAGGCCGCGCTGCGCGAGGCCGAGGAGGAGCTGGGGGTGACCGGACTCGCCCGGCCGGTACCGCTGTTCCGGTTCCTGTACGACGGGGGCGCGGCCGGGAAGTGGTGGTCGGCCGTCTACGAGGTGCGCTGCGATCTGCCCGTGCATCCGCAGGTCGAGGAGGTGGCCTGGCACGCCTTCCTGCCGGAGGCCGAGGTGGAGGCCCGGCTCGGCGACTGGCCGTGGGTGCCGGACGGACTCGCCGCGTACGAACGGCTGCGGGCGCACCGGGAGGGCTGACCGGACCGGCGGACCGGACGGGCGGACCGGACGGGTCGCCCGAGCGTCAGGAGGACGGTGGCGGAGGGCCGGTGGCGCACGGCGGCACGCACCGGCGGTGACCCGCCGCTTCGCGGAGAGGCGCCGATAAGGTGCCCGGGTGAGCGACTTCGTACAGACCCTGCGCCTGTGGTTCGCGCCGCGCCGCCTCCAGGAGGAGGGCACGACCCCGGACTACCGGTTCTCGCTGGCCAACGAGCGCACCTTCCTCGCCTGGCTGCGGACGGCGCTCGCGCTGATCGGCGGCGGTTTCGCCGTGGCCCAGTTCCTGCCGGACCTGGCCTGGGGCCTGCGGGTCGCGCTCTCGCTCGCGCTGCTGGCGGCCGGGGTGCTGTGCGCGCTGCGCGCCGTGAACCACTGGGTCCGCACCGAGCGGGCCATGCGGCGCGACGAGGATCTGCCGGCGTCCCGTTTCCCGGCCGTCCTGAGCCTGACGGTGGCGCTGGTCGCGCTCGCGATGGTGACGATCGTGCTCTTCGGCTGGGCCGAGCGGTGAGCCCCCCGCCCGGGACGGAGCCGGGCCCGGACCCCGTACCCGAGCCCGTACCGGAACCGGAAGAGGAACCGGAAGAGGAACCCCGATCGGCGCACGCGGCCGCGGCGGAGACCGTCCGGGACCCCGGGCTGCAGCCCGAACGGACCCGGCTCGCCTGGCGCCGGACGACACTGTCGGCCGCGGTGGTCGCCCTGCTCGCCGCCCGGCAGGTGCTCCACGGCGGGCCGACCCCGGCCGGGCTGACCGCCGTCGGGCTGTCGATGCTGGCCTGGCTGGGCCTCGTGGCCGTGGCCCACCAGCGCATCCGGTCCCTGAGCACGGCCCGGCCCCGGCCGCTGTCCCACCGCGGCGCGCTGCTCGCCGCGGCCTGCGCGATCGCCTTCGCGGGGTTCGCGGTCGCCATCGTGCTCTGACGCCCCGGCCCCAACCCCGGCCCCTGATCGCTCGATTCCGCGATCCCGCGATTCCCCTGTTCTCCGCCGCGCGACTCCCCGGTGATCACCGCGCTTCCCACCGGCCCGGCCGACTGGCACTCTTCCCCTGTCGAATCGGGCTCTCACCGGGGGGAATTCCTTGTCCGCCACCGATCCTTACGTGGTCACACTCGCACCGCACGTCCATGCCTTCATCCAGCCCGACGGGGGCTGGTGCCTGAACAACGCCGGTTTCCTCGGCGACGGCGGCGAGACCCTGCTCGTCGACACCGCCGCCACCGAGCGCCGCGCCCTGCTGCTGCGCGATGCCGTCCGCGACGCGGGCCTCGCGCTGCCCCGCACCATCGTCACCACCCACCACCACGGCGACCACACCTACGGCAACAGGGTGTTCCTCCCCGAGGTCCGGATCATCGGGCACGAGAGCTGCCGCTCCGAGCAGCTCGCGGCCGGCCGCCAGCTCCACCTCCTGTGGCCGGAGACCGACTTCGGGCACGTCGAGATCGAGCCGCCGCACCTCACCTACAGCGACCGGCTGACGCTGTACGTCGGGGACACCGAGGTGCGGGTGATCCACCCCGGCCGGGCGCACACGATCGGCGACTCGATCGTCCATCTGCCCCGGCACGGCATCGTGTTCACCGGCGACCTGGTCTTCAACGGGGGCACGCCGTTCGTGCTGATGGGCTCGCTCGCCGGTTCGCTGCGGGCGTTCGACCTGCTGCGTTCGCTGGACGCCGAGACGGTGGTGCCGGGCCACGGCCGGATCACCGATCCCTCCGCGTACGCCCCGGCCGAGCGCTATCTGCGCTGGGTGCGGGAGCTCGCGGAGGAGGGCCGGGCCAAGGGGGACACGCCGCTGGAGACGGCGCGGCGGGCCGACCTGGGCGAGTTCGCGGACTGGCCGGAGAGCGAGCGTCTGGTGGCCAATCTGCACCGCGCGTACGCGGAGCTGGAGGGTCTGCCGGAGGGGCATCCGCTGGACCTGGCGACCGTGTTCGCGGACCTGACCGTGATGAACGGCGGCCGGCCCGTGGCCTGCCACGCCTGACCGTCCCACCCTCCCCTGGATCCGATCCGATCCCCTGCTCTCCGGGCACCCCCTCCCGCTCCCCCGGACACCGGCCCCCACACCCCTGGGGCCGGCGTCCGGGGGTCCCCGGGGATCCCCCTCTGGACGACATACCGACTGGTCGGTCATGATGAGCGCGACGCCGATCCCGGAGGTATGCCCGCATGAGTTCCGCCCTGCCAGGTCTCGACCCCGAGCGGCTGCGCCGCTTCCTCGACCGCGAGCGCCCCGGTCTGGTCGCCGGCCCGCTGGAGGCCCGGCTGATCGAGGGCGGCCGCTCGAACCTCACGTACGTGGTGACCGACGGCACGGGCCGCTGGGTCGTCCGCCGGCCCCCGCTCGGCCACGTCCTGGCCACCGCGCACGACATGAAGCGCGAGCACCGGGTCATCAGCGCGCTCGCCGACACCGCCGTCCCGGTGCCCGGCACGGTCCTGCTGTGCGAGGACGAGTCGGTGCTCGGCGCGCCGTTCTACGTCATGGAGTTCGTCGAGGGCACCCCGTACCGCTCGGCCGCCGAACTCGCCCCGCTGGGCGCCGACCGCACCCGCGCCGCCGTCCTCGGCCTCGTCGACACCCTCGTCGACCTGCACGCCGTCGACCCGGCCGCCGCCGGGCTCGGCGACTTCGGGCGCCCCGACGGCTTCCTCGACCGGCAGCTGCGCCGCTGGGGCAAGCAGCTCGCCGCGTCCCGGGGCCGCGAGCTGGCCGGCATCGACGAACTGCACGCCGCCCTCGGCCAGGGGCTGCCCGTGTCCCCCGCGCCGACCGTCATCCACGGCGACTTCCGGCTCGACAACGTGCTCGTCGGCCCGGACGACCGGATCAGGGCCGTCCTGGACTGGGAGATGTCCACGCTCGGCGACCCGCTCACCGACCTCGGCCTGCTGGTCATGTACAGCACCCCGCTCGACCTGCCGGACTCCCCCATCTCGACCACCGCCACGGCCGCCGGCCACCCCGCCGCCGCCGAGCTCGCCCTGCGCTACGCCGCCCGTTCCGGCCGCGACACCGGCGCCCTGGCCTGGTACACGGCCTTCGCCTGGTTCAAGCTCGCCGTGATCCTCGAGGGCATTCACTACCGCTACACCCTCGGCCAGACCGTCGGCGCCGGCTTCGACCGCATCGGCGAGCTGGTCCCCGTCTTCATCGAGCACGGCCTCACCACCCTCCGCAGCCAGGAAGGCTGATCCGCCATGGACTTCGCGTTCGACGCCCGCACCGAGGAACTGCGGGCGAAACTCCTCGCCTTCATGGACGAGCACGTGTACCCCGCCGAAGCCGTCGCCGAGGAGCAGCGCGCCACGCTCGCCTCCCCGTGGGACGTCCCGCCGATCGTCGAGGAGCTGAAGGCCGAGGCGCGCCGCCAGGGCCTGTGGAACCTCTTCCTGCCGGACACCGCGTACGGGGCCGGGCTCACCAACCTGCAGTACGCGCCGCTCGCCGAGATCACCGGCCGCAGCCCGCACCTCGCGCCCACCGTCACCAACTGCGCCGCCCCCGACACCGGGAACATGGAGCTGCTCGCCCAGTTCGGCGACGAGGCGCAGAAGAAGCAGTGGCTGGAGCCGCTGCTCGCGGGCGAGATCCGGTCGGCGTTCGCGATGACCGAGCCCGAGGTCGCCTCGTCCGACGCGACCAACATCGAGACCCGGATCCGGCGGGACGGCGACTCGTACGTCGTCGACGGCCGCAAGTGGTACATCTCCGGGGCGATGCACCCCGACTGCCGGATCTTCATCGTCATGGGCAAGACGGACCCGGACGGCGCCGACGTCCGCCGCCAGCAGTCGATGATCCTGGTCCCCCGGGACACCCCCGGGGTCGAGGTGCGGCGCGCGATGCGGGTGTACGGGTACGAGGACCACTCCCACGGCGGCCACGCCGAGGTCGTCTTCGACCAGGTCCGGGTCCCGGCCGCGAACCTGCTGGGCGAGGAGGGCAGCGGCTTCGCCATCGCCCAGGCCCGCCTCGGGCCGGGCCGCATCCACCACTGCATGCGGCTGATCGGCATGGCCGAGCGGGCGGTCGAGCTGATGTGCCGGCGCGCGCTCTCCCGTACCGCCTTCGGCAAGCCGCTCGCCCAGCAGGGCGTCGTGCAGAACTGGATCGCGGACGCCCGGGTGACGATCGAGCAGTTGCGGCTGCTCGTCCTCAAGACGGCCTGGCTGATGGACACCGCCGGCAACCGGGGCGCCCACACCGAGATCCAGGCCATCAAGATCGCCACACCGCGGGCGGTCGTCGGCATCATCGACCAGGCGGTGCAGCTGTACGGCGCGGGCGGCGTCTCGCAGGACTCCCCGCTCGCCGAGCTGTGGGCGGCGGCGCGGACGCTGCGGCTCGCCGACGGGCCGGACGAGGTGCACCAGCGGTCGCTGGCGCGCCGGGAGCTGAAGACATACATGTGACGCTCCGGCCGGCCTCCCGCCGGGGTCGCGCCGGGGTCACACGTGCCGGTCGCCGAGGGTGTAGCCGCCCTCGACGACCGGCATGTCGGCCGCGGAGGACATGCACTTCGTCAGGAGCGGCTGCTTCTTGAGGGTGGCTCCGGACAGTCCGACACGGGCCGGGCCGCCTGCGCCGTCCCGGGGCACGTAGAAACTGAGGCCCATCCGGGTGTGCGCGTCGAGGGCCTCGCGCCACGGGTGGCCGGGGCTGGTGCGCTGAAGGCGTCCGGTCACGGTGGCGGTGGGGCCGCCGGTGGTGAGGCAGTCGACCGCGAAGTCGCCCCAGTAGTCCTTGCCGTCGATGACGTGGGAGATACGGAAGGTGCCCCAGGAGCGGGTGGGGAAGGAGCCGGGCCCGAAGGCGGCATGGGCTTCGACAGTGACCCGTACCGCCTCCGTCTCGACCGGGTAGCCGAGCCTGGCCCGCCCCGTCAGGTCGGAGGTGGCGAGGCCGTCGGCGGCGGACGCGACGGGCGCGGAAAGCGACGTGGCCGCGGGCTCGGGCACGGACTCCGGCGCGGGGGCCGCCCAGGCGGCCGGGGCGGCGAGCGTCGCGACGACGGCGAGGACGGCGGTGGCGCGCAAGGCGGGCTTCAGCAGCATGGCGGGGCTCCGTTCGGAGTGTCCGGCGAGGTGTCCGGCAGGGTGGTGACCGACGCGTCGATCCTCCTCGCCGGACCCGCTCCCGGGCGTCCCTCGCCGGTCGCGACCCGCCTCCGCCGTACGGGCGAGGCGCTCCCGTCCTACGGGCGCAGGGCGCGCAGCAGGAGGTCGGCGAGGTGGTCGGCCACCTGCTGCGGGGTGAGCGGTCCGTCCGGGCGGTACCAGGTGGACAGGTGGTGGACCGAGCCGAAGTGGTAGTCCACCACCAGGTCGGCCGGGGTCGCGTCGGAGAACACCCCGGCCCGCTGGCCCTCCTCGATCAGGGCGCGGAACCGCTGGTGGTAGCGCCGCCGTTCGGCCCGTACCTGCTGGTTCTTCTCCGGGCTGAGGTGGTGCATGGAGCGGAAGAAGATCGACGCGTCGTCGAGGTTCTCGATGGTGGTGACGACCACGTCCGCGGCCGCGTCGCGCAGCCGCCGTTCGACCGGCGCGTCGGAGTCCGCGTAGGCGTCCAGGCGCTCCTGCTGGAGTCGCAGCACGCGCGCGTACACCTCCTGGAGCAGGTCCTCCTTGGAGCCGAAGTAGTGGTAGAGGGCGCCCTTGGTGACGCCGGCCGCTTCCACGATCTCCTGGACGGAGGTCCGGTCGTAGCCCTGCTCGGCGAAGAGCCGGGTGGCGGCGGCCAGCAGCCTCTGGGGGACGGGCGTTCCGCTCCCGTCCGTCGTCCTGGGCATGCCGCTCCTTCTCTCGTGACGTACGTGCGGACGGCCGCTGCCACGACCGTTCCCGCTGTTCGGTGGGGGGCCGCGGTGCGCGGTCCCGTCCTGGGAATCTTCCCATTTCCCGCCGGGCCGGTGACCGGCCGCCCCGGGACGGCGGGTGGGAAGGCCCGTCAGCCGCCGTTCGCCTCCCAGGTGCGCTGGATGCGGTTCATGCCGCCGATCCACCGCTCGGGGTCGGTGGCCCGGGCCTCGTAGTAGCCCGCGACCTCGGGGTGCGGCAGGACCAGGAAACGGTCGGCGGCCATGGCGTCGAACAGGGCGTCGGCGACGGCCTCGGGCGCGACGGCGGTGGGGGCGAGGAGGAGTTCGCCGGCCGATCCGGCGGCGGTGAGCATGTCCGTACGGACGCCCTGCGGGCAGATCGCGTGGACCTTGAGGCCGCGGTGGCGGTAGGTGAGGGAGAGCCATTCGGCGAAGGCGTACGCGCCGTGCTTGGACACGCTGTACGGGGCGGCGCCGATCATGGTGAGCAGGCCGGCGGCCGACACGGTGGACACGAAGCGGCCGCTGCCGCGCTCCAGCCAGTCGGGCAGCAGGGCGCGGGCGGCGCGGACATGGGCCATGACGTTGACGTCCCAGGCGGCGGCCCATGTCTCCTCGTCGGCGAACGCGTCTCCGGGCGAGCCGAGTCCGGCGTTGGCGCACCAGATGTCGACGGCCGCGCCGGCGCCCGCGAGCGCGGCGCGGGCCTCGTCGACGACGGTGGAGGCGTCGCCGGGGACGGCGAGGGCGCCGATCTCGTCGGCGACGGCCCGGGTGCGCTCCGGGTCGAGGTCGTTGACGACGACCCGCGCGCCCTCGGCGGCGAACCGGCGGGCGAGTGCGGCGCCGATGCCGCCGGCCGCGCCGGTCACGACCACTCCCGTGCCCTCAAGCGAACTCATCGGGTCCACCTCTCCGTCTCTCCGTCCGTCCGTCCGTCCGTTGTCTCCTCGGCCGTCGTGCGCGCGTCGGCTGCTGCCGTACGCGCCTCGGCTGCCGTGCGCGCAGACTAACCGGTCGGTATGGACCCGGGGAAGAGCGCGGCCCCCGGTCCCCCCGGTCACTCCTTCCTCAGGTTCCTCGCGCACGCCTCCTCCCGCTGGGCCGCGGTCGGCGCTAGCGTGCGTGGCCATGTCAGGGAAGGCGATCAAGGAGGTCTCTTCATGAGCCTGTCCAGGCGGGGTCCGTCCCGGCGCGGCCTGCTGACCGCGGGCGGCGGCGTGGTCGCGGCGGCAGCGGCGGGAGTGGGGGCGGGCGCGGTGCCCGCGGCGGCGGACGCGCCGCCCGGCCGGGGCCGCGCGGTGCGGACCGGCTTCGACCGGCTCGCCGCCGGCGGCTACGCGCCGCTCGCCGGCCAACGGGTCGGCGTGGTCACCAACCCGACCGGCATCACCGCCGACGCCCGCCACCTCGTGGACGTGATGCACGCCGACGACCGGGTGGACCTGGTCGCCGTCTTCGGCCCCGAGCACGGCTTCCGGGGGACGGCGCAGGCGGGCGGTTCGGAGGGCCGCTACGACGACCCGGCGACGGGACTGCCGGTCTACGACACGTACACCAAGAGCGGACAGCCGCTGGCGGACGTGTTCACGGCCTCCGGCGTCGACACGGTCGTCTTCGACATCCAGGACGTGGGCGCCCGCTTCTACACGTACATCTGGACGCTGTACGACTGTATGGAGGCGGCCGCGCTCGCCGGGAAGCGGTTCGTCGTCCTGGACCGGCCGAACCCGGTGACCGGGCGGGCCGCGCTCGGCCCCGTCCTCGACCGGGCGTACGCCACGTTCGTGGGCCGTGAGCCGATCGCGCAGGCGCACGGGATGACGGTCGCGGAGCTGGCCCGGCTGTTCAACGCGGAGTTCCTGGCGAAGCCCGTACCGCTGGAGACGGTCGCCGCCACGGGCTGGCGGCGGGCCGACTTCTTCGACACGACCGGGCTGCCGTGGGTGCCGCCGAGCCCCAACATGCCGACGCCCGACACGGCGCTGGTCTACTCCGGCACCTGCCTGTTCGAGGGCACCAACCTGTCCGAGGGGCGCGGCACCACCCGGCCGTTCGAACTGCTCGGCGCCGAGGGGATCGACGGGTCCTGGGCGGAGGCGGCCAACGCGCTCGGGCTGCCGGGGGTGCGCTTCCGGGAGGCGTACTTCGCGCCGACGTTCTCCAAGTTCCAGGGGAAGACGGTCGGCGGGGTGCAGCTGATGGTGCACGACCGGACGGCCTTCGACCCGGTACGGACCGGGATCGCGCTGCTCGTCACGGCGCGGCGGACGTGGAGCGGGTTCGCGTGGCGGCCGGACGACTGGATCGACAAGCTGACCGGTTCGGCGCGGGTGCGCACGATGATCGACGCGGGCGCGCCGGTGGACGAGGTCGCCGGGGCCTGGGAGGCGGACCTGGCGGCGTTCCGGGCGATGCGGAAGGCGTATCTGATGTACCACTGACGGCGGGTGAGGGCCGGGGGACACCTGAGACGGTGGGGCTGTCCCCCGGCGGCGACGGGTGGCGTCCGGATGGCCCCGCCCGGGGCCCGCGGCGAGGCTGGGATCATGCACACGTTACGCACCCGTCGCCGCCGGCCCTTCCGTCCCCTGCGCCCGCTCACGGCCCTGCTGGCCGCCGCCTGCCTGGGCCTCGCGGTCCCCGTCGCCCAGGCCGCCGAGCGGCCCGCGTCCACCCCCGACCCGGCCCGTGAACTCGCCGCCACCGCAGGCCCGTTGACCGACACACGGACACTGGAGCGGATCGTCGGCTCGGCGAAGGTGGTGGGGATCGGCGAGGCCACGCACAGCTCCGCCGAGTTCTTCACCGCCAAGCACCGGATCTTCGAAGACCTCGTCGAGCGGCGTGGGTTCACCACCTTCGCACTGGAGGCCAACTGGAGCACCGGCCTGCTCGTCGACGGCTACGTCCGCTCCGGCAAGGGCGACATCGAGAAGATCATGCGGGACGAGTTCCAGAACTCCTACGCCTTCTGGAACACCGGCGAGTACCTCGACCTCTTCCGCTGGATGCGACAGCACAATCTGCGCCATCCCGGCCATCAGGTCCGCTTCATGGGCAACGACCTCGGCTACGCCGGCCCGAACCTCTTCGACGAGGTCACCGACTACGTGACCCGCACCCGCCCGGCCCTGCTCCCCCGCTTCCGGGAGCTGTACCGCGCCTCGCGGCCGGCCGGCGACGACGTCGACGCCTGGATGAACGCGTACATGAACATGCCGATCACCGAGCGGCGGGCCATGGGCGCGGACGTCCGGCGGGCGCTCGCCCTGCTCGAGGAGCAGGGCCCGGCGGGTCCGGGGCGCGCGGCGCGCGAGGCGCACACCTGGGCGGTGCAGCACGCGCGGGCGATCGCCCAGGTCGGCACGGAGTACACGTACGACTTCGGGAGCGACCAGGGCATCGCCGGGGCCATGCTCTACCGCGACCGGATCATGGCCGAGAACACGGTGTGGTGGCAGCGGCACACGGGCGACCGGATGGTCCTGTCCGCGCACGACGGGCATGTCGGCTACGAGACGCCGAACCCCGCGCAGTACCCGCGCATCCAGGGCGCGTTCCTGCGTGACGCGCTGGGCCGGGACTACGTGTCCATCGGCGCGGCCTTCGGGCAGGGCTCGTTCACCGCGCACGACACGGAGGCGCCCGGCGAGCCGCTCCGGGTCTTCACCCTGGGCCCGCTCGGGCCGGACAGCAACGAGGCCGTCCTGGACCGGGTCTCGACGCGCCCGTTCCTCCTCGACACGCGGACCGCCACACCGGCCGCGCGGGCCTGGCTGGCCGGCGCCCGGCCGACCCGGTCGATCGGCACCGCGTATCCGTGGCCGGGCGACGTGACCGACCAGTCGCTGTCCCGGTCGTACGACGCGGTCGTCTACTTCCCGCGGATCTCCGCGGCGAGACTGCGCCACTGACGTCCCGTCGGCGACTGGCCCGTGCCGTACGCGGGAAGAATCCCGGCGGACGCCCGAGCGGCCGTGCCGGGCCGGGACGGGGCGGGGCGAGGCCCGGTGCGGCCCTCCGCCCCCGCCCCGTCCTCCCGGATCCGGCCCGCGGGCGAGGCACACCTCGACGCGGAGGGACGGGGCCATGACCACGACGGTGACGAGTGTCGAGCCGTACCACGAGATCGTGTTCGACAAGGACGGCGAGGGCCCGGCCGGGCAGGCGGACGCGCTGGCGGCGCTCGCCCGGCGGGGATGCACGGACCTGGTGGTCTTCACGCACGGCTGGAACAACACGCCGTCGCAGGCCGCCGGGCTCTTCGACCGCTTCTTCGCGCCCTTCCCGCGGGTGGCGGGCACGTCGGCGCGGCTGGGGTACGCGGGGCTCGTCTGGCCCTCGATCATGTTCTCGGACGAGCAGGTGCCCGACTACGCGGCGGTGGCCGCGGCCGTCCCGGAACGGGCGACGGCGGTCGCCCGGCTCGCGGAGCTGGCCGAGGCGGAGCCCGCGGACGACGCGTCGCTCGCGGAGTTCGCCCGGCTGCTGCGGGAGCTGGCGGGGGTGCCGGACGGCCCCGGGCTCGCCGCCGGGTCCGACGTGCCGGGGTTCCTGGTCGGGGACCCGCGGGCGGTGTACGCGATGTTCGCCGACGCGCACGAGACGGCGACGGGCGCGGGGGCGGCCGAGCTGTTCGGCGGCGATCCGGTGAAGCGGCTGTGGCGCGGTGCCAAGGAGGCGCTGCGGCAGGCGACGTACTACACGATGAAGCGCCGCGCGGGTGTGGTCGGCGAGCGCGGGCTCGGTCCGCTGCTCGGCGAACTCGCCCGGAAAGCACCGGACGTGCGGGTCCATCTGACCGGGCACAGCTTCGGCGCCCGGCTGATCGCGCACGCGCTGGGCGGACTGCCGGAGGGGGTGCGCCCGGTCAAGTCGGTGACATTGCTCCAGGGCGCCTTCTCGCACTACGCGTTCGCCGACCGGGTGCCGTACGGATCGGCCCGGGCCGGCTCGCTGCCCGGGTTGCAGGCGCGGGTGGACGGGCCGCTGGTCGCCTGCCACTCCCGGCACGACACGGCGCTCGGGATCTTCTACCCGCTGGCGTCCCGGCTGGCCCGGGACGACGACGGGCTGCTCGGCGACGACCGCCGCTGGTGGGCCGTGGGCCACGACGGGGTCCAGGCCGTTCCCGGCACATCCGCCGTCACGCTGGCGGCGGCGCTGCACGACGGGCTGCCCGCCTCGGGGTGCGTCAACGTGGACGCCGCCGCGGTGGTGTCCGAGCACAGCGACATCTGCCACGAGGAGCTGGCCCGGGTGGTGGCGCGAGCCGGGCGCTTCGCCTGAGGCAAGGCGGGGCGGAGGGGGCGCGATCCGGCGGCTGGTTTCCGTCACTGCGGTGTCCCCCACACGAGTGATCGAATCGATGGGTGGAACAGGAAAGGCCGTTCGTTCGTCCCTCTGATAACGCCGGAGTAGCAGCGACGGAGGTGGCAGGACATGGCCGGGTTCCGGAGTCTCGCGAGACAGGTCCGCGATCCACGGTGCGACACGGCCTTGCGCCGGTACGCCCTGCGCAAGTGCCTGGAGCGGTTCGCTCCGTACGGTCACCGCGCGACCTGGGACCATCTGTGCCGCAGGCACGGCTTCGGCCCGGAGGACCGGGAGGCGGATCCGGCGCGGCTGGTGGCCGCGCTGGAGGAGCTGGAGGAGGCGCGGGCCGTGTGGCTCGCGTACGAGGCGGAGTTCGCGGCGCGGCGGCGCCGCGAGAAGCGCGACGGGCTGCGCCGGCCCGCCTCTCTCGACGCCTGGCACCGCCAAATCTGGGGCGGCAACGGGGTGGCCCGCTGCGACGACCCGGAGCACCATCCGACCGCGCCGCTGCCGGAGGTGCTGGGGCGGCTGGTGGCCGCGCTGCGGCGGGGCCCGGGCGAGGGCTGCCCGGTGTGCGCGGGGCGGCATGTCGAATGGCGTACGGGAAACACGCGGGACGAGCCGTGGTTCGGCCCGGTGTGCGTGGACTGCGGAGTGCGCATACCGCGCCCCGTCCTGTCCCCCCGCGCCCGGACCCGCGCCCACGACCCGGGGACCGCGTCCCGGCTGGCCCGGGCGGCGTGACCCCGGCGGCCCGCGCTCCGCTCGACCGGCGCCGGTGACCGCCCCGTTCCGGGCGCCCGGCGCGGCCGAAGAGCGCGACGCTAGCAGTCGATAATCCGTTCGCCCAGCGATTTCGGGGCCCGGCACAGTGGCGGGGATGACCACGCCCCCGATACCCGCCGAACGACCGGAGTCCTGACCATGTCGACGCTGCGCGTCACCGCCGAGACCCTGACCGTCCACGTCCACCCGAACGCCGACGCGCTCGAACTCGCGCAGGTCGGCCTCTACCGGGCGGTCGTCGCCAAGGGCACGTACCGCAGTGGTGACATCGCGCTCTACATCCCCGAACAGGCCGTGCTGCCCGACGCGCTCGTCGACGAACTGGGTCTGACCGGGCGGCTCGCCGGGAAGGCGGGCAACCGGGTCAAGGCGGTCCGGCTGCGCGGCGAGCTGTCACAGGGGCTGGTGTGCCGGCCGCGCGCGCTCGACGGGGTGGACCTGCGCCGGGCGGCCGAGGACGGCACGGACTTCGCGGAGCGGCTCGGGATCACCAAGTGGGCGCCGCCGATCCCGCCGACCATGAGCGGCGCGGTGGAGTCCGCGCCGGATCTGCTGCCGTGGGTCGAGATCGAGAACCTGCACCGGTTTCCGGACGTCTTCGCGCCCGGCGAGCCCGTCGTCCTCACCGAGAAGCTGCACGGCACGGCCTGCCTCGTGACGTACCTCGCCGAGGAGGACCGCACACTCGTCTCCTCGAAGGGCTTCGGCGCCCGGGGCATGGCCCTCGTCGAGGACCCGCGCAACCTGTACTGGCGCGCCGTCCTCCGGCACGGTCTGTCGGCCGTCGCCGCCCGGCTCGCGAAGCGGCTCGGCGCGCGCCGGGTCGGGTTCTACGGCGAGGTGTACGGGGACGGGGTGCAGGACCTGGCGTACGGGGCGGACGCCCGCGCCGAGGACGGGGTGGGGTACGCGCTGTTCGACGTGTCCGCCGAGATCGACGGGCAGGTGCGCTGGCTGGACCCGGCCGAGGTGCTGGAGCCGGGCGAGTTGCCGCTCGTACCGCGCCTGTACACCGGCCCGTACGAGCGGGATCACGTCCTCGCGCTGGCGAGCGGCCGGGAGACGGTCTCGGGGCGCGAACTGCACCTGCGCGAAGGAGTCGTGATCCGCCCGGTGACCGAGCGGTACAGCCCCGTCGTCGTCGGGCGCGCGATCGCGAAGGCGGTCAGCCCGGCGTATCTGACCCGTAAGGGCGGCACCGAGTACGAGTGACGCGCCGAGTGACGCGCACACGCCCGGGAACAGGACGGGAGCCCGCCCACGGGGGTGGCGGGCTCCCGTCCCGCGCCGTTCGACTCCCCTGAATCCCCTGGGATCAGCCCGGCTTGCGCTCGCCCAGCAGGCGCGAGCCGGTGATCCGCTCGCCGAAGACGTCGTCGGGGTTGGACAGCACGCAGGTCTCCAGAGACAGGCAGCCACAACCGATGCAGTCCGTCAGGTGGTCGCGCAATTTGCCGAGCCGGTCTATGCGTTCGTCGAGTTCGGCCCGCCAGGTTCCGGAGAGCCGGGCCCAGTCCTCCCGGGTGGGGGTGCGCTCCTCGGGCAGCTGGGCGAGCGCGTCGCGCACGGTGGCGAGCGGGATGCCGACGCGCTGGGCGGCCCGGATGAAGGCGACCCGGCGCAGCGTGTCGCGGGTGTAGCGGCGCTGGTTGCCGCTGGTGCGACGGCTGTCGATCAGCCCCTTGGACTCGTAGAAGTGCAGGGCCGAGACGGCTGCTCCGCTGCGCGCGGACAGCTGGCCGACGGTGAGTTCGTGGATCTTCCCGGGAATCTGCGACACCCGTCCGAGCCTACGGCAGACCGCACGGCGCACCGGCCGCGTCGCGCCCCGTGCCCGGGCCGGGCGCATTGACAGGAAGCCGCCCGCCCCACAACATGCTGAGCAGTCGCTTAGGTGCGGGCCTCCCTGTCCGCGCCCGCGTTCACGGATGCACGAGAGGGAGCGGAACATGGCCGAGCCGAGGATCTTCACCTCCGCCGAGGAGCTGCGCGCCGCGGTCGGCGACCAGCTGGGGCACAGCGACTGGCTGGAGATCGAGCAGCGGCGGATCGACCTGTTCGCCGACGCCACCGGCGACCACCAGTGGATCCACGTCGACCCGGAGCGCGCCGCCACGGGCCCGTTCGGGCGGACGATCGCGCACGGCTATCTGACGCTGTCGCTGCTGCCGGTCCTGGTACCGCAGGTCATGCGGGTCGAGGGCATGAAGATGGGCCTCAACTACGGCACGAACAAGGTCCGTTTCCCCGCGCCGGTACCGGTCGGCTCGCGACTGCGCGCCACCGCCGTGCTCACCGAGGTGACGGAGGCCGGCGGGGGCGTGCAGGTGACGGCGACGGTGACCGTGGAGCGCGAGGGCGGCGACAAGCCGGTGTGCGTCGCCGAGTCGGTGTCCCGCTACTACTTCTGAGCCGCGGACCCGTCCGGCGCGGCAAGCGTCCGGGCGCCCACCATGCGCAGCACGAGGTCGGCGTAGAGCGCGCCGACCTCGTCGGCGGTCCGCCGCCCCTGGGTGGTGAACCAGCGCGAGACGTCGATGCAGAGGGACAGCACGGCGATGGTGGTGCCGGCCACGTCCGGGACGTCGAACTCGCCGCTCGCCACGCCCTCCTCGATGAGCCCGCGCACCGCCGCGTCCGACTCGCGGCGCAGCGCCACGATCTCGGTGCGGTGCTCGGGGCCGAGCGCGTCCAGCTCGTACTGCACGACCCGCGCGGTGGTGTGCCGCTCGGCGTGCCAGCGCACGAAGGACCGCACGGCGGCGGCGAGCCGCTCGGACGCCGTGCCCTCGGAGCTGGCGGCGGCGCGCAGGATCTCCAGGGCCTTGTCGTGCCCGATCCGGCTGATCCGGTGGAGCAGCTCTTCCTTGGTCTTGTAGTGGATGTAGAGCGCGGCGGGGCTCATCCCGGCCCGGCCCGCGATGTCGCGGGTCGTGGTGGCGTGGTAGCCGCGCTCGGCGAACGCCTCGACGGCCGCGATCAGCAGACGCCGGGCGGCCTCGGGCGTGACTTCGCCCCACGGCGTGTCCTCGCCGCAGGGCGCCTCCTCCGTCTCCTCCGCCGCGCTCATCGCTCACTCCTCTTCGGGCCGTCACAGGGACGAACACCATACAACGAAGCTGAGCAAGCGCTTAGAGTCCCAGGGGGCAGGGTTTCCCCCGCCCCGAGGCGTGCCGCGCCGCGCCGCGCGGCGCTCAGAGCTTCTGGAAGGGATCGTGCTCGGCGAGCAGCTTCTCCAGCCGGGCCTGGTCGACCCGGCTGACGATCTGGCCCGCCTCCTGCCGGTCGCGGACGACCTTGGCGAGGGTGAACGCGGAGGTGGTCAGGTAGAGGACCGAGACCGCGAGGAAGGCACGCACCCAGGCGCTGGCCTCCAGCTGGTAGACCCCGACGGTCACCGCGAAGAGGGCGAGTCCGAAGGAGAGGGCGGCCTGCGCGTAGTACGCGGCGGTGTTCTGCTGCTTGACGGGTGTGTCGCTCATGCCGGACAGCATCGGGCGGGCGGGGCACCCGCCATATCCGCGCCGGTACTCAGGCGCGTACTCATCACCGCCCGTACGCACGGCGTGGAGAGGCTCACAGCGTGGAGAGGCTCAGAACGCGGAGACGCCCGTCAGCGCCCGTCCGATGATGAGTTTCTGGATCTGACTGGTGCCCTCGTAGAGGGTCATCACGCGGGCGTCGCGCAGCAGCTTGCCGACCGGGTACTCGTCGATATAGCCGTAGCCGCCGAAGACCTGGAGGGCGTTGTTCGCGGCGCGGACGGCGGCCTCGGAGGCGTACAGCTTGGCCTTGGAGGCGGCGGTGGCGAACTCCTCGCCGCGGTCGATCAGATCGGCGACCCGCCAGGTGAGCAGCCGAGCGGCGTCGACGTCCACGGCGATGTCGCTGATCAGTTCCTGGACCAGCTGGTACGAGGCGATGGACCGGCCGAACTGCTCCCGCTCCCCCGCGTACCGGACGGCCGAGTCGAGGGCGGCCTGGGCGATGCCGACGCAGCCGGCGGCGACCGACATCCGGCCCTTGGCGAGCGCGGACATGGCGACGGCGAAGCCCTTGCCCTCAGGGCCGAGCATCGCGCTCCCGGGGACGCGGACGTCCTCCAGGACGAGTTCGGCGGTGGCCTGGCCGCGCAGTCCGAGCTTGCCGTGGATGGCGCGGCGGGTGAGGCCGGGGGTGTCGGCGGGGACGAGGAAGGCGGAGACGCCCCGGTGACCGGGGGTGTCGTTGGTGCGGGCGAAGAGCAGCACGACGTCGGCCCAGGTGCCGTTGGTGATGAACATCTTGCCGCCGTTGATCACGTACGTGCCGGTGGCGGCGTCGCGGACGGCGCGGGTGGCGAGGTTCCCGGCGTCGGAGCCGGTGCCCGGCTCGGTGAGGCCGAAGCAGCCGAGCGCGTCGCCGGCCGCGAGCCGGGGCAGCCAGGTCCGCTTCTGGTCCTCGTCGCCCCAGGCCGCGATGGTCTTGGCGACCAGCCCGAGCGAGACGGAGACGATGCCGCGGACGGAGGAGTCGCCGCGGCCCAGTTCCTCGGTGACGAGGCAGTACGCGAGATGGCCGCCGCCCGAGCCGCCGTACTCCTCGGGGATCGTCAGACCCAGGAACCCGACGTCACCGAGCTTCCTCACGATGCCCCGGTCGACCTCCTCGGCGCGGTCCCAGGCGACGGCGTACGGGGTGATCTCGCGGGCGACGAAGTCCTCGGCGAGCCGCCGTACGGCCGTCTGCTCCGGGCTGAGTCCCAGGTCCATCGCCGCCACCCGTCCGTTTAATTACCACTGCTAGTTTTCTGGGGCACGCCTACTATGTGCGCCATGGCCCGACCGCGCAAGCCCCTCCTGAGCCGTGACCTCATCGTCGAGACGGCGGGCGCGCTCGTGGACGCCGAAGGGCTCTCCGCCCTGTCGACCCGGCGCCTCGCGGCCGAACTGGGCGTCAGCGGGCCCTCCCTCTACAACCACTTCCGCACCAAGGACGCGATCCTGGACGCGGTCGCGGACACGGTCAGCGCACAGGTCGACCTGTCGATGTTCGCGCCGGACGACCCGCGGGACTGGCGCACCGCCCTGCACGACTGGGCCGTCTCCTACCGGGCCGCGCTCGCCCGGCACCCGCACCTCGTCCCCCTGCTCGCCCAGGGCCCCGGCCGCCGCCCGGCCGGTCTGCGCGTCGCCGACACGGTCTTCGGCGCGATGGTCCGCGCGGGCTGGCCCCCGGCGCAGGCCACCTCCGTCGGCGCCCTGATGCGCTACTTCGTCACCGGCTCCGCGCTCGGCTCCTTCGCCCGCGGCTTCGTCGACGACGAGACCGCGTACGACCCGGCCGACTACCCCCACCTCGGCCAGGCCCATCTCCTCGCGGAGCACCGCGAGAAGGTCGACGAGGGCGCCTTCACGACGGGCCTGCGGGCGCTGCTCGACGGTCTGGGGACGCAGTACGAGGCGGGGGTACGGGACGCGTGGGGCGCGGCGCGACGGGGCGCCGGGCAGGACACGTAGCGGCGGGGGACGTCGCGGCCCGAGCGGGCCGTGATCGTGCGGTGGGGACCGAACAGTCCCGGCCGTACTGTCCTCCCATGCCGAACCGAACCTCTCGACTCGCGCTCGCCGCCGCCGGTGTCACCGTCGTGCTGTGGGCCTCCGCCTTCGTCTCCATACGCAGCGCGGGCGCCGCCTACTCCCCCGGCGCCCTCGCCCTCGGCCGGCTGCTCGCCGGGTCGGTCGTCCTCGGCACCGTCCTGCTCGTCCGGCGGGAGGGGCTGCCGCCCCGGGCCGCCTGGCGCGGGATCGCGCTGTCCGGGCTGATGTGGTTCGGGGCGTACATGGTGGTGCTCAACTGGGGCGAGCAGGAGGTCGACGCCGGGACGGCCGCGATGGTCGTGAACATCGGCCCGATCCTGATCGCCCTGCTCGGGGCGAAGGTGCTCGGCGAGACGCTGCCGCCCCGGCTGCTCGCGGGCATGGCGGTGTCGTTCGCCGGCGCGGTGACGGTGGGTCTGTCGATGTCGGCCGGGTCGGGCGCGGGGCACGCGTCCCTGCTCGGGGTGGTGCTGTGTCTGCTCGCGGCGGTGGCGTACGCGGGCGGGGTGGTGTCGCAGAAGCCGGCGCTCGCACACGGCAGCGCGCTCCAGGTGACGACCTTCGGGTGCCTGGTCGGCGCGGTGGCGTGTCTGCCGTTCGCCGGACAGCTCGTCGAGGAGGCGAACCGGGCCCCGCTGTCGGCGACCCTGAACATGGTCTACCTGGGCGTCTTCCCGACCGCGCTGGCCTTCACCACCTGGGCCTACGCCCTGGCGCGGACGACCGCGGGCCGGATGGGCGCGACGACGTACGCCGTGCCCGCCCTGGTCGTCCTGATGGCCTGGGTGTTCCTCGGCGAGCTGCCGGGACTGCTGACGCTCGGCGGCGGCGCGCTGTGCCTGGCGGGCGTGGCGGTGTCCCGGTCCCGGCCGAGGGCCGCGGTGACGGCCCCGGCCGGGTCCGGTCGTTCGTAGGACCTAGAACACGACGAGGGCGCGGCCTCCCTTGCCGGCGCGCAAGGCGTCGAAGGCGGCCGGGATGTCGTCGAGGGTGATCCGGTCGGTGACCAGGGCGCCGGGGTCGAGGCGGCCCGCGCGGATGTGCTCGGCAAGGATGGGCAGGTCGCGGGCCGGGTCGGAGTTGCCGTAGACGCAGCCGGAGAGGGTGCGGCCCCAGTGGAAGATCTCCAGGGCGTTGAAGGAGACCTGCTGGTCCTTGCCGCCGATGCCGACGACCGTGGTGCGGCCGCCGCGCCGGGTGGACTCCCACGCGGTCCGGATGGTGACGGCGCGGCCGACGCATTCGACGGCCACGTCGACGCCGTGGCCGCCCGTCAGTTTCCGGACGTCCTTGGCGGTGGTGTCGGAGGCGACGACGTACTCGGTGGCACCGGCGGCCCGGGCCAGGGCCTCCTTCTCGGGCGACACGTCGACGGCCACGATGGCCGCTGCCCCGGCGGCGCGGGCGGCCTGGAGGGTGGCGAGGCCGACGCCGCCGACCCCGAAGACGGCGACCGTCTCGCCCGCCCGGACCCGGGCCGAGTGGTGGACGGCACCCCAGCCGGTGAGGACGGCACAGCCGAGCAGCGCGGCGTCGGTGAGCGGTACGCCCTCGGGCGCGGGCAGCACGCAGCCGGCCGCGACGACCGTCTCCTCGGCGAACGCGGCGACGTTGAGGCCGGGGTGGAGGGCGGTGCCGTCCTCGGTGCGGGCGTGGACGGCGGCGGCGCCGGAGAGGGCGTCGAGGCAGAGCCAGACCTCGCCGAGCGAGCAGGGGTGGCAGGTGCCGCAGGACGGCGCCCAGTTGAGGACGACATCGTCGCCGGGGGCCACGTGCGTGACGCCCTCGCCGACGGCGACGACGGTGCCGGCGCCCTCGTGGCCGAGGACGGCGGGGACGGGCACCCGCAGGGTGCCGTCGGACAGCGACAGGTCGGAGTGGCACACCCCGGCGGCGGCGAGGCGGACCCGCACCTGGCCGGGTCCGGGGGCGGGCAGTTCGATGCCGGTGATCTCCAGCGGAGAGCCGACGGCGGGCAGGACGGCGGCGCGGATCACGCTCGTGTCTCCTCGGGTGCTCGGACGCGCGTACGGAGAGCGCCGGGCACCCGGGGCACGGTGGCCCCGGACCCGGCGCCGGAGGACGGGAAGCTTCGGCTCAGCTCACCAGGATTCAGAACTGCAGGGACTTGGTCTGGAGGTATTCGGCGAGGCCGTGCGCGCCGAGTTCGCGGCCGACCCCGGACTGCTTCCAGCCGCCGAACGGGGCCAGCGGGTTGAACCGGCCGCCGTTGATGTCGACCTGGCCGGTCTCCATGCGGCGGGCGAAGGCGACGGCCGCCTCCGGTGCGCCCCAGACGGCGCCGGCGAGCCCGTACTCGGTGCCGTTGGCGAGGGCGAGGGCATCCTCCTCGTCCTCGTACCGCATGATCGAGACGACCGGGCCGAAGATCTCCTCCCGGGCGATGGTCATGCCGGGGGTGACGTCGGCGAAGACGGTCGGGGCGACGAAGTAGCCGGTCTCGCGCGGGGCTTCGGGGCCGCCGGCGACGAGCCGGGCGCCTTCGGCGACGCCCTGCTCGATGTAGCCGCGGACCCGGTCGCGCTGCCGGGCGCTGACGAGCGGGCCGACGCGCTCGCCCGGCACGTACGTGGCGACGGCCGCGGCGGCGAGCGCGACCGCCTCCTCGTACTGGTCGGTGTGCACGAGCATCCGGGTCCAGGCGCTGCACGTCTGGCCGGAGTTGGACATGACGTTGGCGACGCCGACGGCGACGGCCTTGCCGAGGTCGGCGCCGGGCAGGATGACGTTCGCCGACTTGCCGCCGAGTTCGAGGGCGACGCGCTTGACGGCCCCTCCGGCGAGGGCCCCGATCCGGCGGCCGACGGCGGTGGAGCCGGTGAAGGAGACCAGGTCCACGCCGGGGTGCTCGGCGAGGGCCTGGCCGGCGACCGGGCCGAGGCCGGTGACGAGGTTGAACACCCCGGCCGGCACGCCCGCGTCGTGCACGGCCTCGGCGAAGAGCTGGGCGGTCAGCGGGGTGTCCTCGGCGGGCTTGAGGACGAGGGTGCAGCCGGCCGCGAGGGCCGGGGCGGCCTTGGCGACGATCTGGTGGAGCGGGTAGTTCCAGGGAGTGATGGCGGCGACGACGCCGACCGGCTCGGAGTAGACGGTGGAGTTGCCGACCTTCTCCTCGAAGGGGTGGGTGGCGGCGAGTGCGGCGTACGTGCCGGCGACCGTGACCGGCAGGGCGGTGTGCACCCCGGCGGCGAGCTTCGGCGGGGCGCCCAGCTCGGTGGTGACGGTGGCGGCGATCTCCTCGGCGCGGGCGGCGAGCGCGTCGCGGAGCGCGGTGAGCCGGGCGGCCCGCTCGGCGGGCGGGGTGGCGGCCCAGCCGGGCAGCGCGGCGCGGGCGGCCCGTACCGCGGCGTCCACGTCCTCGGCGGTCCCGGCCGGGACATGGGCGACGACCTGTTCGGTCGACGGGTCGATCACCGCGATCGTCTCCGGGGAGGCGGGGGCGCGCCACTCTCCGCCGATGTACATCGCGTCGTGGACCTTCATCCGCTCTCTCCTCGCCTGTCACGCGGTCACGCTGTCGCGTGCCTGCGGGCCCAAACTAGCGCTGTTAGTTTTCGCGCGCCAGAGTCCTCTTCCCGCGGTACGGACCATGGCGAGGTGCGCTCCCGCGGGTCCGGCGCGCGCGTCAGCGGGGCGGGAAGCGCCGGAAGCGAGGGGCATGGCGGCAGAACCGCACCGCGCCCTGGCCCTCGCGTCCGTACGAGGCGAAGGGGCCCGAACCCTGGACGGCTGGCCGGCGGACCGGCCGGCCACAGGGCGGTCCGGCGCGGGAGCGGATGTCCGCACCGGCCGCCCTGCCGCCGTCCTGGGGAGGGCCCGCCCGGAAGCGGGGCGCGGTCCCGAGGAGGGGCGGGAGCGCTCGTTCCGGGCGACGACGGACCGCGTGACGCATGGCGGGGCGGAGCGGTCCGTGAAGGCGGTGCCGGTCGGACACCCACAGGGGGTGCGGGCTCCTGCCGGCTCCTCGGCCATCGTGCGCGCCGGGCCCGAAGGAGCGGAAGCCTCTGGCAAGTTCTCGCCAGGCCGGGCCAGGGCCAAGGGCGGGTACGGGGGCGGGGACGTGAAGCGGGGTCAGATCGTGCGGTCGACACCCGTGAGGTGGGCGAAGACCACGATGTTGGAGGCGTAGCCGTTCTTGCGGTCGAAGAGGCCGCCGCAGGTGAGCAGCCGCAGTTCGGCCCGGTCCGAGGGCCCGTACACCTCGTCGTCGGGGAAGGACGCCTTGTCGTACGTGCGGACCCGGTCGACGGTGAAGACGGCGACCCGTCCGTCGGCGCGGGCGACGCGCACGGTGTTGCCCGGGTTCAGCACGTTGAGGTTGAGGAAGATCGCCGGTCCGGTGCGGGTGTCGCGGTGGCCGACCACGACGGCGGTGCCGCGTTCGCCGGGCGTGACGCCTTTCGCGTACCAGCCGACGACCCGGGGGTTGTCGACGGGCGGGACCGCGAGATGCCCGGTGCCGTCGAGCCCCAGTTCGACGACCGGAGCCTGGATGGTGATCGCGGGGACGGCGAGGGCGGTGGGCCGGGAGCGCTTCAGCGGCGCGGCCGGCGGCTGGGGACGGGACTGCGGCACTACGACGGGGCGGGCCGCGACCGGTGCCGCCACGCCGTGGCCGACGGGCGCCGCCGCGAGCACGGGGCCGGGCGGCGGCTGGTCGTCCTGCGCCCACCACAGGCCGCCGACGACCAGGGAGAGGGTCACGAGGACGGTGCGGGCGAGCCGCCGGGTGCGCCGGAGCCGCCGCTTCCGGCGGACGGAGGCTCCGCCGCGCCGGACGGGCCCGCGCGGGTGGGGCCGGCCCTTCTGTGGTCCGTGCACTCCGCCCCGCTGCTCGGGGCGCTCGGTCTGGTCGTGGGCCTCTTCATCGCCCCGGCGCTGATCACCGGC
>NZ_JBEYHT010000026.1:0-94259 GCF_040635425.1 Streptomyces laurentii
TTGTGTACTTTTTGGTTTATTCAAATAAAGCGCCCCGGCACGCCCGCAGCGTGGCCGGCACCGGCTCTCGTCGCGGACGGCGGCCGGGCCGGTCGCGGCCCGGCTCACCGGCGTTCCCTGACCGAGCGGCGGCGGCGCATCGCATCCCCTCAGTGACATCGGTGACATCGGTGACATCGGTGACATCCGTGGCATCGGTGGCAGTCATGATCGACGGATCTCAGGCCGCCGACGGCTGCCACGCCTCACGGAACCGCAGGCGGGCCCGGTGCAGCCGGGACCGTACGGTGCCCACCGGCAGCGACAGGAGCCGGGCCATCTCCTCCTCGTTGAGGCCGTAGGCGCGCAGGGTGAGGACCTGCCGGTGGGACGTGGACAGCCGGTCCAGGACGTCGCTGATGTGGACGGCGTCCAGCGGGTTCGTCTCCTGCCCCGCCTCGACCCCCGGGTACGGCCCCTCCTCGCCCGCCCGCTTCACGACGCGCACGGCCTCGCGGACCGTCACCGAACGGACCCAGCCGTAGAACGCGGTCGGCTCGCGCAGGGTGCGCAGGCCGCGGTAGACGGCGAGGAGGGCCTCCTGCGTGGCGTCCGCGCCGTCGTCGCGGGTGATGGTCCGGCACAGCCGGGCGACGTAGGGGATGATCCCGGTCAGCAGCTGGTTCATGGCCTGCTCGTCGCCCGCCTGGGCGCGCGGCAGCAGTGTCAGGGGCGTGGGGATGTCGCTGACGTTGTTCATGCCGGCGAAAGGCTCCTTAGGGTGGCCGGTGCGGTGCGTGAGCCGGTCATCCCGCCGGTGCGGGAGCGGGCTCGGCGGCGTCGGTGAACGTGCCGAGCACCGTGCCGACCTCGTCGCGGAAGGCCTGGACGAATTCCGGGCTGAAGCAGGCGGTGAAGTGCGGGAACTCGATGGCGAGCCGCCCTTCGAAGGAGACGACGCAGGCCATCACGGGACTGCGTCCTGCCGCCGGGAAGTAGTGCTCCCGGGCGGGCAGCAGCCGGACGTCGGTGGCCACCAGGCCCGCGGGCAGCCGGGGGCCGGGGACGACGCCCATGTTCGTGGCGATCACGGTCGCCAGCTGCAGGGTGGGGTTGCGGGGGACCTCGGGCGTGATCCGCATCTCGTGGAACGGTCCGTCACCCGCGACGAACGCGCCGAGCCGGGCATGGACGGTGCGGGCCAGCTCCCACGGGTCCGTGTCCGGGGTGACGTCCAGCGTCTGGAGGTGGGAGGTGACGGCGGGGACCATCGTCAGCGCGGGAATCGGGGGCGTCAGCCGCGAGCGCAGGTCGACCGGGGAGAGGCAGCCGAGCGTGCGCGCCTCGTCGCCGGGCAGCCGCCGGCGCGCCGTGGCCAGCAGGGCGGCGGCGATCAGGGCGTGTACGGACACGCCCGCCGTACGGGCGCTGCGGCGCAGCCGGTCGGTGCGCTCCGCGTCCAGGGCCAGCCGGCACACCTCGATCCGGCCCTCGGCGGCGGCCGGGTCGGCGACGTCGTAGGGAATCAGCTCCGACGGGTGCCGGCGCGCCTCGTCGGTGCGCCGCTCCAGATGGGCGTCGGTCCTCGCCCGGTCGGCCGGGGGCAGCAACGCGCTGACGGGCGGCGGGTACGCGCCGGTGCCGTCGGGGGCGCCGGCCCGCTCCCCTTGCTCGACCAGATTCCGGTACCGGTCCCAGATCTCGTTGAGCAGGGCGATTCCGCTGTGCCCGTCGACGATGGTGTGATCCACCGAGAGGACGAACAGATGCTCCTCGCCGCCGGGGGCGCTCACCAGGACCGCGCGGCTCAGCGGACCGCCGACGGACAGCGGTGTGTTCAGCTCCGTCGCGAGGGCCTGCTCGGTCGCGCCGGTCCGGACGTTCAGCCGGGGACGCTCCGCCTCGTCCAGCGGGTCCAGCGCGAAGCCCTCGCCGTCCGGCACGATCCGGGTCCGCAGCGACGGATGCGCCGCGGTGACCCCGTCGAACGCGGCCGACAGCGCCTCGGCGTCGAGGCGGCCACGCAAGGCGCAGGAGAGAACCGCTCGGCTTCGCTGTCCGACGTACAGCGTTTCCACCGGACACAGCACACGGCGCATCACTCAGGACCTCTTTTCGTCCACTCATTCCCGGAGGCCGCACCCGGCTGACGACGGGTCAATGCGGGGAGTCCGGTTCCACGTCCTTTCGAGAGTGCACGGTCGGGGCCGGGAGAATCCAGCCGAGGCGGCCCCGTGCCGGAAAGTCTCGTGTTTTCCCTAAAACTTGTCGCGGACGCCGCTATCCCGGAACCCGCGTTCTTCAGGGAAATACCTGAATTCCGTTCCGGGGGCCCGGTCCGGCTTGACGGTGTCCGACCGGCTGTCCCAACGTGAGGACCGCGTGAACCGGCGGCGGGCCCCGACAGGGCCGTGCCCCGATCAGTGCGGCCCGTGATGCCGGCCCCGTGGGCCGAGGCCGCTTTCCTGTCAGACCGGCCCGGCTTTCGCCGGCCGGCTCGCTACGGCTTGCCACGTGAGGGTTGTGCTATGTCACTCCGCGAGGAGTCTTTCCCCCAGGACGAACGTCGATCACTGCCCGGGCCTCTGTCCGGCGCCCAGGAGGGGCTCTGGTACGCGCAGCGGCTCGCCCCCGGGAACGCCGCGTACAACACCGCGGAGGCGGTGGAGATCCACGGTGCCCTGGACTCCGGGCTGTTCGAGACGGCGCTGCGCCGCACGGTGGGCGAGGCCGGCACCTTCGCGCTGCGCTTCCTCGACACCGACGACGGCCCCCGCTGCCGTCCGGCGGAGGACGCCGCCGACTGGCCGCTGCACCGGGCCGACGTACGCGACGCCGCCGACCCGGAGGCCGCCGCCTGGGAACGGATCCGCGCCGACCTCGCGACCCCGGCGGACACCGACAAGGGACCGCTGTTCGCGCACACCCTGCTCACCCTCACCGCCGAGCGGCACATCTGGCTGCTGCGGGCCCACCACATCCTGCTCGACGGCTACAGCTACAAGCTCCTCGGGCGACGCATCGCCGAGGTCTACAACGCGCTGGCCGAGGGGCGCGACCCCGGACCCGGCACCTTCGCGCCGGCCGACCGGCTTCGCGCGGAGGAGGCGGCCTACCTCGCCTCCGAACGGCACGGCCGCGACCGCGACCACTGGGCCGCCCGCCTGGCCGGCCTGCCGGAACCGGCCCGCCTCACCCGCCGTACGGCCGCGCCGAGCGTGCCGTTCCTGCGCCGCACCGCCGAGTGGGACGCTCCGGACACCGAGGCGCTGTCCGCCGCCGCGACCCGGCTGGACGTCACCCGCACCGACCTGATCACCGCCGCGGTCGCCGCGTATCTGCACCGCATGACCGGCGAGGACGACCTGGTCCTCGGCATGGCCACCATGAGCCGGCTCGGCAGCGCGGCCCTGCGCACCCCCGGCACCGCCTCCGATGTGCTGCCGCTGCGCGTCACCACCCGACCCGGCACCCCCGTCGCGGAGTTCGCGCGCGCGGTGGCCGCCGAGCTGGCGGCCCTGCGCCGGCACCAGCAGTACCGCGGCGAGTCCATCCGCCGCGACCTCGGCCTGCTCGGCACCGGACGCCGCCTGTACGGTCCCGTGCTGAACATCGTGCCCTTCACCGAGGAGCTGGACTTCCAGGGCAGCACGGCCACCTGGCACCACCTGTCCGGCGGTGCCGTCGACGACCTCCAGATCAGCGTCCGGCCCGGGGTCCGCTCCGGCACCCTCTGGTTCGCCTTCGACGCCAACCCCGCGCTGTACGACGAGGACGAACTCGCCCTCCACCGCGACCGGTTCCTCACGCTGTTGCGGCGGCTGACGCGGGCGGAGCCCGCCACCGCGCTCGCCGACCTCGACCTGCTGTTGCCCGGGGAGCACCCGCGCGACCTGCCGGCCCGCGACATCCCCGTCACCGCCACGCTCACCGAGCTGTTCGAGCGGCAGGCGCACGACGGACCCGAGCGCGTCGCCGTGACGCACGAGGGCAGCCACCTGACCTACGGCGCGCTCAACGAGGAGGCCAACCGGCTGGCCCGGCTGCTCGTGGAACGCGGCGCCGGACCCGGCCGCGTGGTGGCCCTCGCGCTGCCCCGCGGCCCCCGGCTGCTGCCCGCCCTGCTGGCCGTCCTCAAGACCGGCGCCGCCTACCTCCCGCTGGACCCCGGGCACCCGGCCGAGCGGCTGCGGCTGGTCATCGAGGACGCGGCGCCCGTCCTCCTGGTCACCGAGAACGGCGCCGCCGGGGACCTCGGCGGCGACACCCCCGCCGTCCTGCTGGACGACCCCGCCGTCGCCACCGATCTCGCGGCACGCCCGGCCGGTGACCTGACCGACACCGAGCGCGGCGGGCCGACCGGCCCGGCCGACATCGCCTACATCATCCACACGTCCGGCTCCACCGGCCGGCCCAAGGGCGTGCCCGTCCCGCACGCCAACGTGGTCCGGCTGTTCGACGCGGCCGAGCACGTCGACTTCGGCGCCGACGACGTGTGGACCCTCTTCCACTCGTACGCCTTCGACTTCTCCGTGTGGGAGATCTGGGGCGCCCTGCTGCACGGCGGCCGGCTCGTCGTCGTGCCGTACGCCGTCAGCCGCTCCCCGCGGGACTTCCTGCGCCTGCTGCGCGACGAGGGGGTCACCGTCCTCAACCAGACGCCGTCCGCCTTCGAACAGCTCGTGGACGCCGACGAGGGGCCCACCGCCGGCGCGCTGCGGTACGTCGTGTTCGGCGGGGAGGCCCTGCGCCCCGAGCGGCTGCGCCCGTGGACCGCCCGGTACGGCTTCGACCAGCCGGCCCTGGTGAACATGTACGGCATCACCGAGACCACCGTGCACGTCACGTACCACCGCCTCACCCCGGCCGACCTGGCGGATCCGCGCCGCGGCGGGGTCATCGGCAGCCCGCTCGCCGACCTGCGCGTGTATCTCCTGGACGCGGAGGGCCGGCCCGTACCGCCGGGCGCCCCGGGGGAGATGTACGTGGCCGGCGCCGGCGTGGCCGCCGGGTATCTGAACCGCCCCGACCTGACGGCCGAGCGGTTCCTGGACGACCCCTACGGGTCCTCCGGCAGCCGGATGTACCGCTCCGGCGACCTGGCCCGCAGGCGCTCCGACGGGAGCCTCGAGTACCTCGGGCGCGCCGATCAGCAGGTGCAGCTGCGCGGCTTCCGCATCGAGCCCGGCGAGATCGAGGCCGTCCTCGCCCGGCACCCCGGCGTCGCCCGTGCCGCCGTCGTCGTACGGCAGGCCCCCAACGGGGCCCGGCAGCTCGTCGCCTACACCGTCAACGCCGGTGAACAGGCGCCCGCCGCAGCCGAGTTGCGGGCCCATGCCGCCGCCCATCTGCCCGAGTACATGGTCCCCGCCGCCTGCGTGCCCCTGGACACGCTGCCACTGACCGCCAACGGCAAGCTGGACACCGACGCCCTGCCCGTGCCCGACTTCACCGGGACCGCGGCCGGCGTCCGGCCGGCGAGCCCCGAACAGACCCTGGTCTGCGGCCTGTTCGAGGACGTGCTGAAGCTGCCCCGGGACACCGTGGGCGTCGACGCCAACTTCTTCGAGCTGGGCGGCGACTCGCTGCTCGCCACCCGGCTGCTGGCCCGGCTGCGCCGTGCGTCCGGCACCGACGTGCCCATCAGCACCCTGTTCGAGACGCCGACACCGGCCGCCCTCGCCGCACTCCTCGGCGGCGGCCCCGGCACCGCGCCGGCCCGGCCCGCCCTGGGCGCCCAGCCGCGTCCCGCACGCGTCCCGCTGTCGTACGCCCAGGAACGCATGTGGTTCCTGAACCGGCTCGACGGCGCGGCGGCCACGTACAACATCCCCCTCGCGGTGCCCCTCGGCTCCGCCGTCGACACCGAGGCGCTGCGCGCCGCGCTGGGCGACCTCGCCGACCGGCACGAGAGCCTGCGCACGGTCGTCGCCGACCACGACGGCACGCCGTACCAGCGGATCCTGCCGGCCGGGGAACTGCGTCCGCGGCTGCGCGCCGTCGACTGCCCCGCCGAGGAGATCGCCGCGCACCTGACGGCCGCAGCCCGGCACAGCTTCGACCTCTCGGCCGAAAGCCCCCTGGCGGCCTGGCTGTTCGGCACCGGCGAGCAGCGGACCCTGCTGCTCGTCCTGCACCACAGCGCCGCCGACGGCTGGTCTTTGCGCCCGCTGGCCGATGACCTGAACACCGCCTACGCGGCCCGCCGCGCGGGCACCGTCCCCGCCTGGGACGCGCTCGCGGTCCAGTACGCCGACTACGCGCTCTGGCAGCGCGCCCTGCTCGCCGCCGGGCAGGACGGTACCGGCGAGGCCGAGCGGCTCACCGCGCACTGGCGGAAGGCGCTCGCCGGAGCGCCCGAGGAGTGCACCCTGCCCGGCGACCGGCCGCGGCCGTCGGCACCGCGCGGCGGCGCCCATGTCACCGCGCATGTGCCCGCCGCCCTGCACCGGGACCTGGCCGGCCTCGCCGAACGCGAGGGCGTCAGTCTGTTCATGGTGCTGCACGCCGCCGTCAGCGCGCTGCTCAGCCGCGCCGGCGCCGGCGAGGACATCGTGCTGGGCGTCCCCGTCGCCGGCCGCCTCGAACCCGGCCTGGACGATCTGATCGGCCTGATCACCAACACCCTGGTGCTGCGCGCCGACACCTCCGGCGACCCCGCCTTCCGCGAGCTGCTGGCCCGCGTCCGCCCGGGGGACCTGGCCGCGCTCGACCACCAGGAACTGCCCTTCGACCGGCTGGTGGACGAACTCAACCCGCCCCGCTCGTCCGGCCGGCACCCGCTGTTCCAGGTCATGCTCGCCCTGCAGAACAACGAACCCGCGCTGCTCCGACTCGACGGACCCGCGGTGCCGTTGCGGCCCACCGCCACCGGCACCGCCAAGTTCGACCTGTTCGTGGACGTCCTCGAACGGCACACCGCCGACGGGACCCCCGACGGACTGGACCTGCACGTCGAGTACGCCACCGACCTCTACGACCCCGCCACCGCAGAGGAGTTCGCCCGCGCCCTGGGCGGACTGCTCGCGGCCGTGTCCGCCGACCCGGACGTACGGCTCGGTCTGCTCCCCGCGCCGGCACCGCGTACGCCCGCCGCGGACCGTCCGTCCGACGGCGTGGCCCTGACCGAGGCGGCCCTGTCCGTACCCGGCGTACGCGACGCCGTCGTGCTGCCCGCGGCCGACGGGGGAGCACCCCGGCTGTTCGTGGTGCCGGGCCGCGCGGAGGCCACCGAGGGCGTCGAACGGCTGCTGGAGCGTACCGGCGCCGGTCCCGTCCGCGTCACCGCCGTCAGCACCCTGCCCCGCGCCGCCGACGGCTCCCTCGACGCGGCCGCCCTCGCCGCCCTGCCGGTGGTCGACCCCCGCGCCGCCGAGGAATGGCAGCGCCACCTCGCCCGCGCGGGCGGTGTCTCCACGGCCGAGGTCACGGTGGAGAACACCCCTGAGGAACTGGCCCGACGGCACGCCGGCACGCGGCGCCGCGACACGGAGACTGCACCCGGGGCGGCCGTCCCCACGGCGGCCGGCCGCCGTCCCGCGCTCAGCGAGGGCCCCGAGCTGACCGAACCCTCCGTCTCCGCCTGGAGCGAGGCCCTCGTCCGCGCCGCCGAGCGCGCCCGCGGCGACATCGTCCACGTCCGCGCCGACGGCAGCGAGACCCACCGCGACTACGCCTCCCTGATCCCCGAGGCCTCCCGGGTCCTCGCCGGACTCCGGCGGGCCGGACTGCGCCCCGGCGACCAGGTGATCCTCCAGTGCGACGACAGCGAGGACTTCCTCGCCGTGCTGTGGGGCTGCGTCCTCGGCGGCTTCGTCGCCGTCCCGCTCACGGTCCCCGCCTCCTACGACACCTCCTCGGCCGCCCTCACCAAACTGGAGGGCATCTGGCGGATGCTCGGCCGGCCCCCGGTCGTCTGCTCGCCCGCGCTGGAGGCGGGCCTGCGCGGCCTCGCCGACCGGCAGAACTGGCCCGGCCTGCGCCTGACCACCGCCGAGGCGCTCCGGGACGCGCCCGAGGACCGCGACTGGTACGCCGCGAAGCCGGACGACCTCATCCTCATGCTGATGACCTCCGGCAGCACCGGCCTGCCCAAGGCCGTCCGGCTGACGCACCGCAACGTGCTCACCCGGTCCGCCGCCACCGAGGCCATGAACGGACTCGGTGACGGCGACGTCACCCTCAACTGGATCCCGCTCGACCACGTCACCGGCGTCGTCATGTTCCACCTGCGGGACCTCTACCTCGGCTGCCGGCAGATCCACGCGCCGACGTCCTGGATCCTCCAGGACCCGACCCGCTGGATGGACCTCGCCCACCGGTACCGGGTCTCCGTCACCTGGGCCCCCAACTTCGCCTTCGGTCTGCTCGCCGAGGACACCGACCGCTTCCGGGACAGCGGCTGGGACCTGAGCCCGATGCGGCTGGTGATGAACGCCGGCGAGGTCGTCGTGGCCGCCGTGGCCCGCGGCTTCCTGCACGCGATGCGACCCTTCGGCATGCCTCAGGACGTGATGCACCCCGGCTGGGGCATGTCCGAGACCTGCTCCGTGGTCACCGACTCGGTGCTGCCCGCCGAACCGTCCGGCACCGACGAGACCTTCGTCAGCTGCGGCCTTCCCTACCCCGGCTTCGCCATGCGCGTCGTCGGCGAGGACGGCGCGCTGCTCGCCGAGGGCGACGTCGGCCGGTTCCAGGTCCGGGGCACCTCCGTGACCGGCGGCTACCACGACAACCCGGCCGCCAACGCGGAGGCGTTCACCGACGACGGCTGGTTCGACACCGGAGACCTGGCCTTCCTGCGCGACGGGGAACTGTTCATCACCGGCCGGGCCAAGGACGTCATCATCGTCAACGGCGTCAACCACTACAGCCACGAGATCGAGTCCTGCGTCGAGGAACTGCCCTCCGTCGTCCGCAGCTTCACCGCGGCCTGCGCGGTCCGCTCCGATCCGGCCGCCACCACCGACGAACTCGCCCTGTTCGTCCACCTCGCCCCCGGGCCCGACCGCGCCGCCGCGCTCCGGGAGATCGCCGGCAAGGTCACCCGCGAGATCGGCGTCAGCCCCGCCTTCCTGGTCCCGGTCGGCCCCGACGACATCCCCAAGACGGAGATCGGCAAGATCCAGCGGACCAAGCTCCGCAAGAGCTTCGAGGCGGGCGACTTCGACGACGCCGTCCGCGAGGCCCAGCTCCTGATGGGCACCGCCGCCACCCTGCCGGACTGGTTCCTGCGGCCCGCGTGGCAGCCGGCCGCACCGCACCAGGCGCGCGTCCTGCCGCCCGGCCGGCACACGCTCGTCCTGGCCGGCGCCGACCACCGGGCACACGACCTCGCCGAGCGCCTGGCCCGGTCGCTGCGTGCCGGCGGTGCCCGCTGCACGGTGGTCACGGACGGGACGGCGTACGCACGCCTCGACGCCGCCCGCTACCGGACCAGGCCCGCCGACGGCGCCGACCACGCGGCGCTGCTGCGGGACCTGGACGCCGACGGCCGGCCGGTCGACGCCGTCGTCCACCTCGCCGCTCCCTCTGTCGGCGGTGCCGCCCCGGACGACGCGAGCGCCCGGACCCTGCTCGCCCTGGCCCGCTCCCTCGGCACCCGGCCGGCGGACCTGCTGCATGTGACGGCGGGCGCCCAGGCCGTCACCGGCGACGAACTCCCCTCGCCGGCCGAGGCGATGGCCGGCGCGGTCCTCAAGTCGCTGCGCGAGGAGACCGCGGGGCTGCGCTGCGTCCACCTCGACCTCGAGCCGGGCGCCGACCCCGTACCGCTCGTCCTGGCGGAAGCCGCGCAGCCTCCGGTGGAGACCGAGGTGGCCTACCGGGCCGGACACCGCCATGTGCGCCGGCTGGCCGCGCTGCCCGAGGCGCCGGCCCGCGTGGAGCCGCCCGCCGCCGAGGGCTTCCACCTGATCAGCGGGGGAACGGGCGGTGTCGGCACCGAACTCGCCGCCCACCTGCTGCGTACCCCCGGCACCCGGCTGCTGCTCCTCGGCCGCACCGCGCCCGCCGCCGGCGGCCCGCTGCCGGACTCGGCGGATGTGCGCTACGCCCAAGCCGACGTCACCGACGAGGAACAGGTCCGCGCGGCCGTCGACGCGGCCACCGAGGCCTGGGGCGTCCCCCTGGTATCGGTCTGGCACCTGGCCGGCGCTCTCGTGGAACGGCCGGCCGCGGACCTGGACGCCGACGCGTGGCGGACGGCGCTGGCCGCCAAGGCCCACGGCGCCTGGACCCTGCACCGGGTCAGCGCCGACCATCCGGTGACCTCGTTCGTGCTGTTCTCGTCGGTCAACGGCTGGTTCGGCGGCGCCATGAACACCGCCTACGCCGCGGCCAACGCCTACCTGGACGCGCTCGCCCTGCACCGCCACGCGCAGGGTCTGCCCGCGCGGAGCCTGGCCTGGAGCATGTGGCGGGAACGCGGCATGAGCAGCGGATACGGGCTCACCGCCCTCACCGAGGCCCGCGGCTACCGGGTCCTCGACGCCACCGCCGCGCTCCGCTCCCTCGATCTCGCCCGCACCCTGCCCGAACCTCACCTGCTGATCGGTGCCGACCGCACCGCCCCCTGGGTCCGCAGCCACCTCGCCGAACCCGCGCGGGGCGTACGACGGCTGGCCGGACGCGTCGCCCTGGAGGAGGGCGCCGACCTCGGCGCCCTGCACCACGCGGCGGTCGGCGCCGCGGGCAGCGCCCCCTGGGTGCTGCGCGCCGCCGGCAGCGCCGAACGGCCGCCCGCCACCGAGGAACGGCAGCACGACCTGGAACAGAGGATCGCCGCCCTGTGGTGCGGCGTCCTCGGCCGCGACCGGATCGGCCGCGAGGACAACTTCTTCGACCTGGGCGGCAATTCGCTGCTCCTGGTCAGCGCGCAGAACGCCGTCAACCAGGCGTTCGGCAGCGAGGTGACCGTGGTCGACCTGTTCGCCCACCCCACCGTGCGCGACCTGGCCGGCCACCTCGCCGCCCGGCTGCCCGCAGCCGGGACCCCGGACGACACCGCCGGGGACGCGCCGAGCGGTCTGGACCGGGCCAAGGAACAAGCACAGCGGCAGCGCGCGGCCCGGGCCCGCCGTACCCCGCGCAACGGAAAGGGCCGAGGCCATGCGTGACCACCACGACACACCGGACATCCCGGAGGAGGCACCGGCCGTCGCCGTCATCGGCATGGCCGGCCGGTTCCCCGGCGCCGACGACCTCGACGCCTTCTGGGACAACCTGGCCGCCGGCCGCGCGTCGGTACGGCCCGTCACCGACGAGGAGTTCCTGGCCGCCGGGGGAGACCCGCGCGACCTGGACGACCCCTCGCTGATCCGGATGGCCTCCGTCGTCGAGGGCATCGACCGCTTCGACTCCGGCTTCTTCGGCTACACCCCCGCCGAGGCCGCGGTCGTCGACCCCCAGCAGCGCCTGCTCCTGGAGACGGCGTACCAGGCCCTGGAGGACGGGGGCCGGCTCGCGCCCGGCACCGACAACGGCAGCTTCGGCGTGTACGCGGGCAGCGGCGACAGCCGCTACTACCCCGCGCACATCCACCCCCGGTACGCCGGACAGCCCGGGTCCATCGAGCTGGTGCACGCCGCCACCGCCAACTCCCTCGGCACGCTCGCCACCCGGATCTCCTACGAACTGGGCCTGACCGGACCGAGCGTGTCCCTCCAGACGGCGTGCTCGACCGCGCTGGTCGCCGTGCACACCGCCTGCCAGGACCTGCTCGACTACCGCTGCGACACCGCCCTCGCCGCCGCCGTCTCCCTCAACCCCTCGGCGCTGCTCGGCTACCGCCACGTACCCGGCGGGCCCTTCTCGCCGGACGGGTACTGCCGGGCGTTCGCCGCGGACGCCGCCGGCACCTCCTCCGGGGACGGCGTCGGCGCGGTCGTCCTCAAACGGCTGGACGACGCGCTGGCCGACGGTGACCGCATCCGGGCCGTCATCCGGGGCAGCGCCGTCAACAACGACGGCCGTCGCAAGGTCGGTTTCACCGCGCCCAGTTCGGTGGGACAGGCCGAGGTCATTCTCGCCGCCCAGGCCCACGCGATGGTGGACGCCGGCACCATCGGACTGGTCGAGGCGCACGGCACCGCGACCCGCCTCGGCGATCCCATCGAAGTCGCCGCCCTCACCGAGGCGTTCGGGCAGTCCACCGAGCGGCGCGGCTACTGCGCGCTGGGTTCGGTGAAGACCAACATCGGCCATCTGGGCGCGGCGGCCGGCATCGCCGGACTCATCAAGGCCGTCCTCGCCCTGGAGCGCCGCCAGATCCCGCCGAGCCTGCACTTCGAACGGCCCAACCCGCTCATCGACTTCGCGGCCGGACCGTTCCGTGTGCCCACCGCACTGGAGGACTGGCCGGATGCCGGCCACCCCCGGCGCGCCGCGATCAGCGCCTTCGGCGTCGGCGGCACCAACGCCCACGTCGTCCTGGAGGAAGCCCCGGCCCCCGCGCCCGCTCCGCCGCGCGCTCCCGAGGACACCGGCCGGCTGGTGCTGCCGCTGTCCGCGCGCACCTCCGGTGCCCTGCGCGGCCAGGCCGAGGCCCTGGCCCGCCATCTCGAACACCGGCCGGACCTGCGTCTGGACGAGGTGGCCCAGGCGCTGCGTACGAGCCGACCCGCCCTGCGCCACCGGCTCACCGTGACCGCCGCCTCCCGCGACGAGGCCCTGTCGGCACTGCGTACCGCCGCTCCCGCCACCCCGGCCGTGCCGGACGAGCCCGCGCGGGTCGCGTTCCTGCTGCCGGGCGGCGGCACCCAGTACCCCGGCATGGGCGCGGAGTTGTACCGCGACCACGACGTCTACCGCGACATCGTGGACGAGTGCGCCCGCATCCTGCGCCCCGTCCTCGGCGCCGACGTACGCGCCTCCCTCTACGAGGGCGCGCCCGCCGACCACACCACCACCTTCCTCGGACTGGTGGCCACCGAGTACGCGCTCGCCCGCACCCTGATGGCCGCCGGCGTCCGCCCGGACGCGCTGATCGGCCACTCCCTGGGCGAGTACACGGCGGCCTGTCTGGCCGGGGTCGTCGACCTCGCCGACATGCTGCCCCTGGTCGCCGAACGCATCCGGCTGATCAGTGAGGCGGGCGGGGCCACCGTCGGCGTCGCGGCCCCGGTCGAGGACGTAATGCCGCTGCTCGGCGACGAGTTGTCCCTGGCGGCGGTGAACGGACCCGCCGCCTGCACCGTCGCCGGGTACGACGAGGCCGTGGCCCGCTTCGAGCGTGAACTCGCCCGCCGGGACGTGCCGTTCCGCCGGGTGCGGATCCCGGCCGCCGCGCACTCCCACGTCCTGGACCCGGTCCTCGCGACCTACGAGAAGCACCTGCGCGGCGTCACCCTGCGCCCGCCCCGCATCCCGTTCGTCACCAACGTCACCGGCACCTGGGTCACCGACGAGCAGGCGACGTCCGTCTCGCACTGGCTCGACCACACCCGCGGCACCGTGCGCTTCGCCGACGGCATCGCCGCCCTGTGGGAACGCGGGCGCCCGGTCCTGCTGGAGATCGGACCGGCGGACACGCTCACCAAGCTGGCCGCCGCCCGACTGGCCCCGGACGCGCCGGTGACCGTCACCAGCATGCGGCACGCCAAGGCCGAGGCATCGGACGGCTTCGTCCTCGCCGAGGCGCTGGGCCGGCTGTGGAGCGCCGGCGTGGAGAGCGCGCTGCCGCCGGTGCCGGGCGCGCCCCGGACGGTGCCGCTGCCGCCGTACGCCTTCGAGCGGCACCGGCACTGGATCGACGCCCCGGGAGCCCGCGCCACCGGCTCCGACGCCCCGGACCCGGCCCTGTCCGGGCCGGACCTCGCGCCCCGGCCGCGACTCGCCACCGAGCACGTGCCGCCGCGCACCGACCGCGAGCGCGAGGTCGCCCGGCTCTGGGAGGAGACCCTCGGTATCGGCGGCATCGGCGTGCACGACAACTTCTTCGACCTCGGCGGCGACTCCATGCGCGCCGTCCTGCTGGCGGGCCGCCTGCGCCAGGCCGGTGTGCTCGACCTGGCGGCCGCCACCCTGCTCGCCGCCCCGACCATCGCCGGCGTCCTCGCCGCCACCGACGGCACCGAAGCCGCCGACGACGGCGCGGACCAGCCGTCGTCCGGCACCCCGAGCGCCTTCGCACCGCTGCTGCCGCTGCGCGCCGAGGGCGGCGCCACCCCGCTGTTCTGCGTGCACCCCGGCGCCGGTGTCTCCTGGCGCTACACCGGACTGCTGCCCCACCTCGGCGGCGACCAGCCGGTGTACGGCATCCAGGCCGCCGGCCTCGACGGCGGCCGGCCGCCCGCGCCCGACGCCCCGAGCATGGTCGCCTCCTACGTCGGCCTCGTCCGCGAGGTCCAGCCGCACGGTCCCTACCGGCTGCTCGGCTGGTCGTACGGCGGCTTCGTCGCCCACGCGATGGCCCGCGCCCTCCAGGACCAGGGGGAGCGGGTGGAGCTGCTGGCCATGCTGGACGCCCCGCAGCCGTACGGCGACGACGCGTACGACACGGCGGCGGCCGAACGCCAGGTGGCGGCCCTGCTGATGCGGGTGGCCGGTCTTCCGGTGGACACGGGGGCCGAACTGCCCGGCGTAGGCGATGTCCTGGATCTCATCGACAGCAAAGTCGCGGCGGATCCGACCAGTTCACCCGTCACCCGGGCGCAGGCCGCCGCGATCGCGGACGTCATGCGCAACAACCTGCGGATCGCCCCGCAGTTCGAGCCCGGCGCGTTCGACGGCGACGTGCTGTTCTTCGGCGCCGACGACGAGACGGCCGCGGACGGGCCCGGCGACCTCGCCGTCCAGCCCGGCAAGGCCGACGCCTGGCGCCCCCATGTGCGGGGCACTCTGCACGAACTCGCGGTGCCGTGCGGGCACTACGAGATGACCGAACCCGAGCCGATCGCCCTGATCGGCAAGGCCGTGGCCGAGGCCCTGCGCGGTACGCCGGACTTCCGCCGGCCCGTACCCGATCCGCGCCCGGGTCGCCCCGACCGTCCAGGAGACACCGCATGACCATGACCGCCGCCCAGGAACTCTACGAACTCGGCGACGCGCCCGAACTCGGCAGCGTGCCCCGGAAGATGTACGCCTCGCTCATCCGCCGGGAGCGCTACGGACAGCCCGTGGACGCCTTCCGTACCGAGGTGGTCGACGTGCCCCCGGTCCGCCGCGGCCAGGTGCTGGTCAAGGTGATGGCGGCCGGCGTCAACTACAACAACGTCTGGGCGGCGCTGGGCCGGCCGCTCGACGTGATCGGCGTCCGGCAGAAGGCCGGCGAGACCGAGGACTTCCACATCGGCGGCTCCGACCTGTCCGGCATCGTGTGGGCCGTCGGCGAGGACGTCCGGGGCGTCCGGCTCGGCGACGAGGTCGTCGTGCTCGCCAGCCGCTGGGACGAGACCGCCGAGGACATCCGGCTCGGCGGCGACCCGGCCGCCTCCGCCACCCAGCGGGTGTGGGGCTACGAGGAGAACTACGGCTCCTTCGCCCAGTTCGCGGTCGTGGACGACTACATGTGCCACCCCAAGCCCGCCCGGCTGTCCTGGGCGGCCTCCGCTTGCTACATGGCGACCGCCGCCACGGCGTACCGCCAGCTCTTCGGCTGGGACCCGCACACCGTCCGGCCCGGCGACCCCGTGCTGGTCTGGGGCGGCGCCGGCGGCCTCGGCAGCATCGCCATCCAGCTCGTCCGGCACGCCGGCGGCATCCCGGTCGCCGTCGTCTCCAGCGAGGAACGCGGCGAGTTCTGCGTGGGGCTCGGCGCCAAGGGCTGGATCGACCGGCGCGACTTCGACCACTGGGGGAGGATGCCCGACACCACCGACGAGGCCGCGATGAGCCGCTGGCTGTCGGGGGCACGCGGTTTCGGGCGGCGGTTCTGGGAGGTGCTCGGCGAGCGCCGCAACCCGCGGATCGTGCTGGAGCATTCCGGCGCCGACACCATCCCCACCTCGATGTACCTGTGCGACAACGCGGGCATGGTCGTCATCTGCGGCGGCACCACCGGCTACAACGGCGACGTGGACCTCCGCTTCCTGTGGATGCGGCAGAAGCGGCTGCAGGGTTCGCACGTGGCCAGCGCCCGCGAGGCCCGCGAGGTCACCCGTCTGATCGACCAGGGTGTCATCGACCCCTGCCTCTCCCGCACCTTCACCTTCGAGGAGACCGGCCTGGCCCACCAGCTCATCCACGACAACCGCCACCCGGCGGGGAACATGGCGATCCTGGTGAACGCGTCGGAGCAGCCCGTGTGACCAGCGGCGAACGAGCCGATCGGCGACCCACCCGGCCAGGCAAGGGGGTGGGCGCCGATCGGCTCGACGTCGCGCGCGGTGCGTGCGCGGCGCGTGCGCGGTACGGGGGCGGTCGCCGTGGTGGCGGTCCCTGTACGAGGGTCGGTGCCGGGGGCCGGTCAGCCCGCGTCCCGGCCGAGCACCACGCTGAACACCCCCGGGCCGGCGTCGCGCACGCGGACGCGCACCGTGCGCGCCACGGCGTCCCGGGTCGACACCCGCAGACAGCCCGCATCGCCCGGCCGGGCCCGCAGGTCGCGCAGGGTGCCCGCGGGGCCGTCGCCCGCCAGGGCCTTCCACGCGGCCTCCTTCGCGGAGAAGAGGTCCGTCACCGGCCAGGTGCGCAGCAGGTGCTCCTCGTCCTCGCGCAGGATCAGCCGGGCCGCGCCGGGCGGGAGCGGGCGGAGTTCCAGGTCGCAGCCGAGGGGGGTGTCGTGGCCGGGCGCGCGTGCCACCGCGGCCGCGACCCCGGCGCTGTGCGAGATCGACGCCGCCCGGCCGGGCGGGAAGCACGGCCGCCGGCCGGCGCGGGGCACGTCCCCGCAGTCGAGCCCGACCGCGCCGAGCGCACGGCGCGCGGCGAGCCGGCCCGCGAGGAACTCGGACCGGCGGGGCGTGGGCATCGACGCGATCGCCGCGGCCTCGCCGGGTCCGGCGGGGGCCAGGTGCGGCTCGACGGCGAAGGCGAGCCCCATGCCGAGGCCCGCCTCCGTCAACTCCGCCTGCCATACGCCCCGTTGGATCTCGTCGAAGAGAGGGCCGGAGCCCGGCGGGCGCACGTCCTCAGTCCCGCAGCAGCTTCTTGACGATCTTGCCGGCCGGGTTGCGGGGAACCCGCTCGATGAACTCCACCCGCCGCGGACGCTTGTACGGGGCCAGCAGCCGCGAGACGTGCCCGAGGAGTTCCAGGGCGCCGGTGCCCGGCTCGGCCACCACGTACGCCAGGGGAACCTCGCCGTAGTCCTCGTCCGGTATCCCGACCACCGCCGCGTCCCGCACCGCGGGGTGGCTCAGCAGGGCGCGCTCGACCTCCGAGGGGTAGACGTTCTGTCCGGCCCGGATGATGAGGTCCTTGGTGCGGTCCACGAGATGGATCCGCCCCGCCTCGTCCAGGAACCCCAGGTCACCGGTCCTGATCCAGCCGTCCAGGCCGATCTCGCGGGTGGCCTCCGGATCGTTCCAGTAGCCCTGCATCACGCCGGGCCCGCGCACCACGATCTCGCCGATCTCGCCGCCCGGCAGCTCCGCCCCGTCCGGCCCCACCGCGCGGGCGGACATCCCGGGGATCACACGACCGCACGGGATGCGCGCCGTCACGTCCCCGGGCGCCGGGTGCTCGTCGGGACCGAGGGTGACGAACGGGCCGCCGACCTCCGTCATGCCGTACACCTGCCGGAAACCGCAGCCGAGGCGCCCCGAGGCCTCCTCGTACACGTCGAGGGGCATGGGCGCGGCACCGTAGAGGATCTCCCGGAGCGTGGACAGGTCGGTGTGGTCCGCGCCCTTGGCCTGGAGGGTGAAGCGCAGCATCTGCGGGACCAGCCACATATGGGTCGCCCGGTGCCGTTCCACCGCGGCCAGGGCCCGCTGCGGGGTGAAGCCCGGCATGAGCACGATGGTCGCGCCCGCGGCCATATAGGTGAGCGACACCACCATGCTGCCGTGGTACAGCGGGCAGCAGTTGACCATCACGATGTCGTCGGTGGGCCGGGCCGACACCAGCCAGCCCAGGGCGATGGCCCGGAAAGAGGCACTGTCGACCGTCACCCCCTTGGCCTGGCCGGTGGTCGCCGAGGTGTGCAGCACGGCCACGGGGTCGGTGTCGGCCACGACGGGCAGCGCCCGCTCGGGCGCCACACTGCCCAGCGTCTCGAACGCCGGCTTGTCCAGCGCCACCCGGAGCCGTACGGACGCCGGCAACTCCGGGTGTCGGTCCAGGAGTTCACTTTCCCCGAACACGGCGACCGCGCCGACCCGGGCCACGATGTCCGCGACCTCGGGCACGGCCAGGCTGTGGTTCAGCGGCACGAACAGCGCGCCGAGCCGGGCGAGCGCGAAGTAGGTCTCCAGGACCTCGATCCGGTCCTTGGACAGCACGGCGACCCGGTCGCCGCGCTCGATGCCCAACTCCGCCATGCCTCGCGCGAGTTCGATCGTGCGGTCGTGGAACTGCCCCCAGGTGACCGCGCGCTGCTCGTCGACCAGCGCCGTCCGCTCGGGAAAGCACTGCCGGTTGCGTTCCAGCAGCTGGGTCAGCCACATCAGGCGTCGCCGCCCGCACCGGCCGCGGTCCGCTCGGCGACGAACCGCTCGTAGTCGGCGATCGAGTGCAGCTTCTCCATGTCGTCGGCGGTGATCTCCACGCCGGCCCGCTGCTCGACCAGCAGCACCAGCCGGACCAGATCCCCCGAGTCGATCCCGCTCGCGGCGAGGTCGACGTCGTCGCCGACCCGTCCGGCGTCCGCGTAGTCCTCCATGCCGGTCAGCTCGACCAGCAACTCCCGGATGGTGCTCATCGGTTACTCCTTTTCATCCCGGCGGGCCGGCCGTCGGGCGACTCGCCCGACGGGCCGCCGAGCGGATCGCGCACCGCGCCTGTCACCCGAACAAGAGGCGCCCGCGCCGGACCGCAATCCCCCGGTCCCGCGTGACGCTTGTCACGCGCACAGGTCGCCGGCCGGGGGATTGCGGGCCCGCCGTCCGCACTCTTTCCCAGACATCAGGCCGCGCCCGGGATGCCGGGCACGGCGGGGCGCCCGAGGCGCCCGGGACATGCCGAAGGAGTGATGCCAGTGCCCAGGCGAGGGGTGCGGTTCGGGGGCGCGTACGTGCCGGGACCGGCGAGGTCCGCGCGGACCGGCCGGGGAGGTGCGGCATGAGCGCGGCGGAGCCCGCCGGCGGCGCGGCCGGGGACGAGGCGCTGGAGCGGTTCGAGGAACGTGTCGGCGCCGGCGAGGCCGTCGAGCCGAGCGACTGGATGCCCGACGGTTACCGCCGCCTGCTGCTCCGGCAGCTCGCCCAGCACGCCCACTCCGAGATCATCGGCATGCAGCCGGAAGGTGCCTGGCTCACCCGGGCCCCCTCCCTGTACCGCAAGTCCGTGCTGATCGCGAAGGTCCAGGACGAGGCCGGTCACGGTCTGTACCTGTACTCCGCCGCCGAGACCCTTGGCGTGGACCGCGCCGACCTGCTGGACGCCCTGCACGACGGCCGCCAGCGCCACTCGGCCACCTTCGACCATCCCGCGCCGACCTGGGCGGACACCGGCACCATCGCCTGGCTGACGGACGGCGCCGCCGTCATCAACCAGGCCCCGATGTGCCGCATCTCGTACGGGCCCTACGCCCGGGCCATGCGGCGCGTCTGCCAGGAGGAGGCCTTCCACGTCCGGCAGGGCTACGACCTGATCCGCGCCCTGTGCGAGGGAACACCGGCGCAGAAGGAGATGGCCCAGGACGCGGTGAACCGCTGGTGGCTGCCGGCCGTGGCCCTGATGTTCGGGCCGCCCGACACCGACGCGGGCGGCCCCGACGCCCGGATCGCGGCGGTCGGCGGCGCGGTCTCGCGCCAGGCCATGGCCTGGGGCATCAAGCGGCACACCAACGACGAACTGCGCCAGCGCTTCGTCGACAGCTGCGTCCCGCAGGCCGAACGCCTCGGCCTGACCGTGCCGGACCCGGCGGTCCGCTGGAACGAGGAGCGCGGTCACTACGACTTCACTCCGGTCGACTGGGACGGCTACCTGCGCGCGCTCGGCGAGGGCACCCCGTGGGCCCGGCGGCGCGTCGCCCACCGGCGTGCCGCGCACGAGGACGGCGCCTGGGTACGGGAGGCGGCCGCCGCGCACGCGGCCCGCACCGGGAACGTCGGCGAGGCCGTCGGTGAGGGAGCCGGCGAGAGCGTCGGCGAGGCCGGCACACAGGAGAACGACCGTACGGAGGTACACGCATGAGCGGCGGACAGTCGGAGGGCGTCCCGGCGTCCTGGGAGGTCTTCCTGTGCCCCCGGCGCGGACTCGCCCACCAGCACGTGGGTTCCGTCCGCGCCCACGACCCGGACACCGCGCTGCTGCGGGCCCGCGACCTGTACACCCGCCGCGACGACCCGCTGTCGCTGTGGGTGGTCCGCTCCGACGAGGTGCACACCGCCGCCCCGGACGCACGCGACCCGTACTTCGCCAACGCGGCGGACAAGCCGTACCGGTACGCGGAGCACTTCGCGCCGCTCACCACCGAGAAGGGCCCCGAAGGTGACCACGACGACTGACCCGGCCGGCGTCCGGCTCGACCGCGACCCCGACCCCGACCTCGCCGTCCACGCGCTGCGCCTCGGCGACGACGCGCTCGTCCTCGGACAGCGGCTCTGCGAGTGGATCACCCGGGCGCCCACCATCGAGGAGGACCTGGCGCTGTCCAACATCGCCCTGGACCTCATCGGCCAGGCCCGGCTGCTGCTCACCCACGCCGGGCGCCTCGACGGCACCGGACGCGACGAGGACACCCTCGCCTACACCCGTACCGGCCGCGAGTTCACCAACACCCTGCTCACCGAGCTGCCCAACGGCGACTTCGCGACCACCATCGCCCGGCAACTCGCCTACACCCACTACACGGTCGCGTACTACGAGGCCCTGGGCGGCTGTGCGGACCCCGACCTGGCCGCGTTCGGGCAACGGGCCGCCAAAGAGGTCGCGTTCCACCGGATGCACGCCGACACCTGGATCGAACGGCTCGGCCTCGGCACCCCCGAGAGCACCCGCCGGATGCAGCGGGGCCTGGACCTCGTATGGCCGTACACGGCGGAACTCTTCGACGAGGACGACCTGATGCGCCGTCTCGCCGCGGCCGGCACCGTCCCCTCGCCCGCGGCACTGCGCCCGCGGTGGGAGGAGAGCACCGCCCGGGTGATCACCGAGGCCGGACTCACCGTGCCGGTCCCGCGCTGGCGGGCCCAAGGCGGCCGAAGCGGCCTGCACACCGAGGAGTTCGCGTCCCTGATCGCCGAACTCCAGTCGGTGCACCGCCAGTTCCCCGGAGGCACCTGGTGAGCGGAGTCGCCGCCCTGGCGGTGCCGGAGGTCCGGACGAGAGTGGAGGCCGTACCGGATCCCGAGCTGCCCTTTCTCACGCTCGGCGACCTCGGGGTGATCGGCGCCGTCGCCCCCGGCGACGACGGACGCCTCGACGTGGAACTCATTCCCACGTACGTGGGCTGCCCGGCGCTGGCCGCCATGGCCTCCGCGATCCAGGACGTCCTGGCGGACTGCGGTCACCCGGACGCCCGCGTACGGCAGGTGCTGACGCCGGCGTGGACGACGGACCGCATCACCGCCGCCGGCCGGGCCGCGCTCGCCGCCCACGGCATCGCCCCGCCCCTGCCCGTACGGGAGGACGGCCCGGTGCTCGTCCGGCTCGGCGAGGTCCCCTGCCCGCACTGCGGCTCCCGGGCCACCCGGCCGCACAGCGCGTTCGGGCCCTCCCGCTGCCAGTCGATGCTGCACTGCACCGCCTGCCACGAGCTGTTCCCCCATCTGACCGCGCTATGAGGACCCGCGTGAACTCCGTCATCCCGACCACCGCCCGCCGGCGCACCGGCTGGCACCGGCTCCCGGTCACCGCCGTCCGCCGCCTCGGCGAGGACGCCGTCGCCGTCACCCTCGGCGTCCCGGACACCCTCCGGGACACCTTCGCGCACCGGCCCGGCGAGCACGTCGTCGTCCGGCACCAGCGCGCGGGCGAGGAACTGCGCCGCAGCTACTCGGTGTGCCCCCCGCCCGAGGACCCCGGCGCGTTGCGCCTGGTGATCAAGCGGGGCACCCCCGACGGCTTCGGCGCGTACGCCCTGACCGGTCTGACGGCCGGCGACCACCTCGAACTGTCGCCGCCCACCGGCGCCTTCCGGCTCGCCGAACGGCCCGGGGCCCACCACGTGCTGATCGCGGGCGGCTCCGGCATCGCCCCGCTCGCCGCCCTGGCCGCGGCCGCGCTGCGCACCGATCCGGCGTGCCGGGTCACCCTCGTCCACTCGGTGCCCACGGCCGAGGACGCCCTGCTCCGCGACGAACTCGTCCTGGTCAAAGACGAGTTCGTCGGACGCTTCACCGTGCTTCACCTGTTCACCCGGGAAGGCCGCCCGCCCCTGGGCGGGCGGATCGACGCCGGCAACCTGCCGGGCCTGCTCGCCGCACTGGACGCCCGGCCCGGCCCTGACACCACGTACGCCCTGTGCGGCCCGGCCGGCCTGATCGCCCTCGCCCGTACGGCGCTGACGGACGCCGGAGCCGCCCCGGAACTGGTCCGCTCCGAACTCTTCACCCTCGGCGACACGGCGGACAGTCCGGCCGTGCCCGACGCGCCGAGCCCGGCCCCGCCCGATGAGCCGCCCACGGCCGAGGGCATCCGGGTCACCGCCCTGTACGACGGCCGGCGCCGGGTCGTCACCGCCCGGCCGGGCGACCCGGCGCTGCTCGACGCGCTGCTGCGCGACCACGCCGACGTGCCCTACGCCTGCCGCGAGGGAATCTGCGGCAGCTGCCGCGCCAAGGTCCTCGACGGCGAGGTGGCGACCGGCCCCCAGTACGCCCTGGACGCCGGACAACTGGCCGACGGCTACACGCTCGTCTGCTGCGCCCGGCCGCTCGGCACCGAGGTCACCGTCGACTTCGACGCCTGACCGCGTCCGCCCCACCCGGATTCCACCCCCTCAGCACGAAGGAGAACGCGATGGCCACCCCCCTGCGGCACGCGGGCAGGACCGCTCTGGTCACCGGCGGCAGCCGCGGCATCGGCCGGGCCGTCAGCCGCCGGCTGGCCCGCGAGGGCGCGCTGGTGGCCGTCCACTACGGTCATGACGCGGAGGCGGCCGAGCGCACCGTCAAGGAGATCGAGGCCGACGGTGGACGGGCCTTCCCGGTCCACGCCGAACTGGGCGTGCCCGGCGACGCCGACACCCTCTGGACGGCCTTCGACCGGGCCCTCGCCGCGCAGGACGCCGCACCCGGTCTGGACATCCTCGTCAACAACGCCGGCATCACCGTCCCCCGCACGATCGCGAACGTCACCGAGGACGACTACGACCGGGCGTTCGCCGTCAACACGAAGGCGCCGTTCTTCATCGTCCAGCGCGGCCTCGGCCGGCTGCGCGACGGCGGCCGGATCGTGAACATCTCCTCGGTCGCCACCCGCGTCGCCTTCCCGCCGATCATCGCCTACACCATGACCAAGGCGGCCCTCGACTACCTCACCCTGGCCCTCGCCCAGGAGCTGGGCCCGCGCGGCATCACCGTCAACAGCGTCGCCCCGGGCTACACCGAGACGGAGATCAACCCGACCCTCGCGATCCCGGAGATCCGGCAGCGGTACGCGTCGGCCTCCGTGTTCGGCCGGCTCGGCGCCCCCGCCGACATCGCCGACGTCGTGTCCTTCGTGGCGAGCGACGAGGCCCGCTGGGTGACCGGCCAGTGGATCGACACCTCCGGTGGCGTCCACCTCGGCCCGTGAGCCCCGCGCCCGTCCCGCACCACCGTCCACAGCACCCGCCCGTGCCACCCCTAGGAGACCCCTCACCATGGACAACGGCACGTCCGCGCCGGTCCGGCCGGCCCCGGACGACGTACCGACCCGGCCCTTCGACGGCGCCAGCCCGTACGACGCCTATGTGCGCGCGTCCGTCCTCAACAACCTCCAGCACCCCCTCACCGACGCGCCCGACGAGATGGGGTTCGTCGTCACCACCCAGGTGATGGAGCTGTGGCTCACCCTGATCGTCCACGAGTGGCGTACCGCCGGCACCGCCTTCGCCAAGGACGACCTCGACTCCGCCACCGACGCCCTCACGCGCAGCCGCCGCGCGCTGACCGCGCTTCAGGCCACCTGGGCACCGCTCGCCGCTCTGACGCCCGCTCAGTTCAATGGCTTCCGGGCGGCGTTCGGTACGGCCTCCGGCTTCCAGTCCGCGATGTACCGGCATGTGGAGTTCCTCCTCGGCGACAAGTCCGAGGCGATGCTCCGCCTGCACCAGGGTGACCCCGCCGTGCACGAGGCGCTGAGCGAGACCCACCGCCAGCCGTCCCTGTACGACGAGGTGCTGGGCTACCTGCACCGGCAGGGACTGCCCGTACCCGAGCGCGTACGGGAACGGGATGTGCGCGAGCCCTACGTGTCGGACCCGGGCGTCGTCGAGGTGTGGCGGCGGATCTACGCCGGCCCGCAGCACGATCCGCTGCTGACGCTCGGCGAACAGCTCACCGACCTGGCCGAACTCATCGTGCGCTGGCGGTTCGACCACATCATGGTGGTCCGCCGGGCCATGGGCACCAAGACGGGCAGCGCCGGCTCCTCGGGCCTGGCCTGGCTCGAACAGCGGTCCGCGAGGCCGGTGTTCCCGGAACTGTGGGAGGTGCGCGGTGAACTCTAGGGTGATCTCCGACTTCGCGGCCCAGGAGGAGAAGCGGGTCCTGAGCCTGAAGCCGGTCCTCGCGCCGCGCCACGGCCGTTACGGCGACCACCCGCACCAGTCCTACGACGCCTGGCCCGCCGAGGACCCCGGCGCCCCGCTGGTGATCCTGCTGCACGGCGGCTACTGGCGCTACGACCGGATGCATCTGACCCCCTTCGCGGCCTACCTGGCGCGGTGCGGGTTCGACGTGCTGCTGCCCGGATTCCGCCGGTCGGGCGGGGCCGGCGGCTACCCGGAGACCTTCGACGACATCGCGCGGATCGTGGACACCCTGCCCGAGGGGCGGCCCTACCTGCTGGCCGGTCACTGCTCCGGTGGCCATCTGGCCCTGTGGTGCGCGGCCCGCGGCCTGCTGCCCGAAGGGTCCCGCTGGCACACCGGCCGACTCCCCACAGGCGTACTGGCACTCGCCCCGATCACCGACCTCACGGCGACCCGTCGCGACGGCCTCAGCAACGGCGCCGCCCTGCAACTCATGGGTGGGGAGGCTGATTTCGATAAGCGACTGCCCGAGGTCGACCCCCTCACCCTGCTGCGCGAGGCGGGCACCACCGGCGTGCCGACGGTGCTGCTGCACGGTGCCGTGGACGAGGAGGTCCCGCTCACCCAGTTCACCGACTACGCGGCCGTACACCAGGACCTGAGAACGGTGGTACTGCCCGGCACCGGCCACTACACGCTCATCGAGCCCGGCGCCCCCGGCGCCCGCGCGGTCGCCGACACCCTCTGGGAGATGTCCGCCGCCTTCGGAGCCCACCGCCCCGGCGGCGGGACCGAGGGCGCCGCGGACGGGTGACCGCCACCGTCTGGGAGCGGGAGCCACCCGTGGGACCGAGGCGTGCAGGGGCCGCCGTACGGCTGGGCCGGCCGTGACACCCGTACACGGGGGAGTGCTCCGTCCAAAGTCCACAGGCCAGGCCGTGAGGTGAGGGGCCGGGGGCGGTGGCCGCGGCCAGTTCCCGGTCGGCCTCCGGGGTACTGACCCGGTACAAGGCCAGGAGATCCTCCGACTGGCCGGGGACCCCGGCGAGACACAGCTCCTTGCTCCGCCAGTGGACGGCCAGGGCCTCCTCCGGCCGCCCCATGGAACGCAGATATCCGCCCAGGGTGTTGAACGTCGTCAGTTCCGCCGGCATCGAGGACGGTCCGACGCATCGCGTCCACACCTGCCCTGATGGCGAGTGAGGTGCTGACGCGCCGCACCGCCTCGCGCAGCGCGTCGATGTCGGCGTGCTCGCGGGGAAGGTGGACCCCCAGGCCGAGGCGTGGACGTCGTAGAGCACGGCGTCCGGCCGGTCGGACGCGAAGGCGGCGGCCAGCTCCGGCGCGGTGACGATGGCCTGCTCGGCGGCCTGGCGGGCACCCTCGGCCATGTCCTCCGGCGCCTCGACGCCCTGGTGGAGGTCGCGGTAGAGGACGGGCGTCGCGCCCGCGGCCCGTACCTGGGGAGCGAACGCTTCCGTCGTGGCGTGGCTGACCCGCCACCCGCGGCCGACGAGCTCGGAGACGACCGCGAGAGTGGGATTGACGTGACCGTGCTGGGGGACGTTGAACACCGCGATGTGGCGCCGGGGATGGGTGCGAGAGGAAGCCATGACGCCCATGTAAGCGACCGGGCCGCCCGCAGCCGGCGGCTCCGCCCCGACATTACCCGCCCGGGTGTCTCAGCGGCCTGTCTCACCCTGGACGACCGTCCATCGGCATCGGTATCGGCATCGGGTGCCACGGCCACTGAGGTGCGCGGGCCGCGCGGCAGCTCTCCCGCGCGACGCGTGCGGTGAAGTGAGGTCAACCCTGCTGCTCCAGCCCGCTCCGTCCGACAGACTGAAGATCATCTGCAGGGGGCAGGAACACAGCGGTTAGACGTGCGATACGGGGGGCTTGACGATGTGGCAGGGCGGTTCCACGGCATCCGTGCCGACGGCGGACGGCTTCGACTGGTTCGCTGACATGGTCTCCAGCGCGCTGATGCCCACGGCGTTCATGTTGCGGGAAGGCACCGGGTTCCACGCCGAGGGATCCGTGCTGGACCTTGGACCGGTCCGGGTGTCGAGGTTCTCCTACTCGCCGCTCCACTCGCGGCGCACGCCGGCGCTGATCCGCAAGGGGGACCCCGAGCAGTATCAACTCGGTCTGGTGACCCGAGGCTCCGCGTGGTTCTCGCAGCACGGTCACGAGTCCGAGGCGCGCGTCACCGACATGGTGCTGTGGGACACCTCCCGCCCCTACGAGTCCGGCTCGGGAACGGACGGCCGGAACGTCGAGGTGATCGTCCTGCAGATACCCAAGACCCAGATGCTGCTGTCGTCCCGGCAGGCCGACCGGCTCCTGGCGCAGAGCTTCCCGGTCGGATCGGGCATGGGAGCGATCCTGGCCGGGTTCCTGGTCGGCCTCGCCGACAACGGCCGCGACTGCCGGCCCCAGGACCTGAACCGGCTCGGGAACATGGCCGTGGACCTGGCCACCTCCTACCTGACCCAGCAGCTCGGTGCCGTGGGAGAGGCGCCGGAGCGGACCCGGGCCCATGTTCTGCGCCGTCGGATCGACACCTTCATCGAGCACAACCTGGGAGACCCCGACCTGACCCCTCGGGTGATCGCGGAACGCCACCACATCTCGCTGCGCAGCCTGTACGCGCTGTTCGACGGCCAGCACGAGGGCGTCGCGACCTCGATCCGCCGGCGCCGGCTCGAACACTGCCGCGCCGACCTCGTCAACCCGGACCTGCGCAGACAGTCCATCCAGAGCATCGCCGCGCGCTGGGGCTTCACCAGCCCGACGGCCTTCAGCCGTTCCTTCCGCGCCACCTACGGCACCACGCCCAACGAGTTCCGTGCCGACGTGCTGAAGTCCGCCGGGTCGCAGACGGCCGGGAAGGCCGGTTCCCCGCGCACGGCCCGGACGCCGGCGGGTTCGGCGTGCCAGGCGCGGTGACGCCGTGAGGGGTGGCGTGCCCGAGCACGCCACCCCTCACCGGATCAACGAATGATCAGGTACGGATCCACTTGGTGTTGGAGCCGCCGTTGCACTCCCACAGGCCGAGCCGGGAACCGTTGGCGGTTTCCTGGCCCCACACGTTCATGCACTGCCCCGGGTTGAGGTGGGCGGTGATGGTGTTGTCGGTGTTGACGTTCCACTTCTGTTCGGCGCTGCCGTCACACGTGGCGAGCGACACCCCCGCGCCCTGGCCGGCGCCCTTGTCGGCGGTGAGGCACTTGTCGCCGCCCACGCGCAGTTCCTTGGCCGGGGTCACGTCCCACTGCTGGGTGCCGCCGCCCCAGCAGTCCCAGATCGTGGCGCCGGTGTTGCCGTTCGAGTCCAGGCAGCGGCCGGAGCCCTCCCCGCGCAGCATGCTGCTCGCCCAGCGCTCACCGCCCGAGGCCCAGCGCACGACCAGGCTGCCGTTGTTCTCGAGGGTGGCGAATCCGCCGTCGCCGCTCCAGGTGTCGGTGGCCCACAGGGCGCCGCCCCGGCCTTCGCCGCCGTCCTTCTTGTACAGGACGAGGTTGCCGTCGGCCTGCATGTGCAGGTACGCGTACCGGTCCCAGGTGATCTTGCTCCACAGCTCCCGGCCGGTGGCGGCCTCACGGATGTGGACGTTGCCCTGGATGTCCATCAGCAGGACGGTCCGGCCGTTGGTGAGCCAGTAACCGGGCATCAGTTTGGCGCCGGAGACGAGCCTGTCCCCGCGGGGGTAGGTGTCGCTGTGCCACAGGTGGCCGCCGATGCCGTGGCCGCCGTCCTTCGTGTAGACGACGAGGTTGGCGTCCGCCTGCAGCTCCAGGCGGGCACCGGTGTTGTTCCAGGTCTGGCTCGCCCAGAGCGCGCTGGACGGGTCGGACTCGGCGCCGCCCTTCTTGTAGACCACGAAGTTGCCGTCGGCCTGCATCTTCGCGAACGCCCCGGGGTTGCCCTCGGTGTTGGTCGCCCAAAGGGCCCCGCCCTTGCCCTCGCCACCGGTGCGGTGGTACAGGACCAGGTTGCCGTCGGTCTGCATGGTGAGCCGCGCGTTCTCCGACGAGATCGTCTCACCGGGCTGCAGCGTCTGCCCGCCCTTGACGACGACCGGGCGCTGCTTGACGGAGTCGATCCAGGAGGCGAGGCCGTCGACGCGGGCGGAGATGGCGCCCGTACGGGTCTCGGCCGCGTTCACGCCCAGGCAACCACCTTGCCAGGAGCGCGAGTTCACGCCGACCAGCTCGCCTGCCGCGTTCAGCAGGGGGCCACCGGTGTCGCCTTTGCAGATCGCGTCGGTGCCCTTGCTCGCGAGGGTGAGGTTGCCCGCGTCGGACGCGCTGACGGTGAACGCGCCCGTGTGCGGCTTGTTCGGTACCCACTCGGTCTTCGTACGCCCGAACCCGACCGCCGTCAGGTCGGTGCCCTGCGCCGGGACGGAGCCGGCGAGTGCCGTGGCCTTGATGCCGGCGACCGGGGTGGCCAGTCGTACGAGTGCGGCGTCGCGGTCGTCGCGCGGCGCGATCTCGATGCCGGCGACGGAGGTGCCGTCGCTGAGGGTCACGGTGGTCTCGAGGGCCGGTCTGCCGGCCGGAACCGAGGTTCCCGGGACGGTGGCGAAGCAGCTCGTGGCCGTCAGGACCCACAGGGGGTCGACCAGCGTGCCCGTGCAGGCCCGGCTGGTGGCCTCGTCGCCGAGGTTCAGCTTCACCGCGGAGGGATGCGCGCCGGCGGCGGCCTCGGGTCCGTTCACCGCCCAGGCGGGGGTGGCGGGAATCAGGCCCGCCGATATGACGGCGGTGGCGGCCAGGAGGCCGGTGATCCGCGCAGGGCGCGGATGGGGTAGGGACATGTGTCTTCCTTCGGGAAAGGGTGGTGCCGGTGTACGCGCCGGTTACTTGGTGGTCCGGATCTCCATGAGCATGAACTCGCGGCCCTGTTCGTCCGCGCTCTCGCCGACCGGCGTCCAGGAGTTCTTGTCGATCTCGAACGACTTCTCCTCGGTGCCGACCGTCATGTCGACCTGAGCGGAGTAGCCGTTCCCCTTGATCGCGAAGACCGAGGGAATTTCCAGGGTCAGGTAGCCGCTGGTCCCGGTGACGCGGAAGCAGATCTTGTCCTTCTTGCGGGACCAGACCTCCAGCAGATCGGTCGCGCTCGCGCAGTCGGCGAGCAGGATGTGGCCGTCACCGCGCTTGAGTGTGATGTTCCGCTCCGCGAGGATCTTGTCGGCGTTCGGGTAGCCGAAGTCCTCGATGGCATGGCCCGGGCCTTCGTCGGCGACCGCCTTCATGCCGGAGCCGCTCGCGGCGGCTCCGCCCGTCACACCGCCCGCCATCACGAGCCATGCCAGGGCGCCCGCGCACACGGCGGATCCGATCGCGCGGACGATCCCCTTACGTACCTTCATCGATGTCCCAACCTGTGTTCGTCGCACTGAGGGAGGAGAAGCAGGGCTGGTCGGACCGTCCATCGCCGGGCCCCGAGGGCGACTCTCTCCCCGCTTGGAAGAGGGAACGAGGGCCGGCTAGGTGGTCTCTACACGCATGTCCTCCAGACTGCTCACACCGAGGCGTCGCCTCCAGCACCGAAGAACTTAGGCTCGGGCGGCCCGCTTCTGTGAACATGGCGTGCAGAAACAAGCGACGTTCCGTGCAGCGCGGCCTCGCGGGCCCGCGCGCGGAACTCGGTGAGGGCGATACGCCGTAGATGTCGAGGAAGGCCCGGCTGAAAGCGACGGTGCGGCCACGTGGTGTCCGATGAGCCTCGACACCCGCCGTGACAGGGCCACTTGGAATCGGGCCGGAGGGGCCCCGTGCGGTCGGCGAACCCTCCAGATGGAAAACCCTTGGAAGAAGTCGGTAAGCCCTGTTGGAACCAACAGGGCTTCCGAGTCAGTGAGTGGCCGGCGCCGCGAGGGGCTGCTCGTCGCGGGCGCGGGCCGGGCCCTGGATCTCGGGGAGTGCCACCCACACGAAGGAGTCGATGCCGCGCAGGCTCGCGGCGTGCTTCGCCAGGGCGGGCAGGAAGCGGTCCGGCTCGCCGTTCACCCCGTGGATGACCTTCACCGGCCGGCGGGTGGTGTTCGCGAGGCCCTGCGCCTGGTCCATGACGGCGACGACCGTGTGGTTGAGGCAGCCGAATCCGGTGGCGGGGCCGACGCACTCGGGGCCGGTCCGTCCGATGAGCACGCGGGCCTGCCAGCCCTTGGGCTCGCGGGTGTAGTCCGCCATGACGGACAGCGCCCACGTGGCCTGTTCGCCCGCGTCCAGCTCGTTGATCCCGTCGCCTTCGCGCAGCCGGTCGAGGCGGTCCTCGCCGGGACCGGGCGTCGCTGCGACGGTGTGCATCCACTGGTCGAAGGTTCATGGCCGGGCCAACGACAGGCCGATGGCGTGGGGTGCGGCCGTCGACGGCCGGTCAGCCTGTTGGACCCGAAGGATCTGTCCGTTCCTCCGGCGCCGGGATCCGCGCCGGGGGAACGGCCTGCCGTGCGGCGGCGAACTCGTCTAGGAGCGCGAGGACCGCATTCCGGACGCCGGAGGCGCCGTCGGGGTGGTTCGCCCGGGCGCCGGCCGGGACGCCGTCGGCCAGGACGTGCCGCAGACCCTGGAGGCGGGCGGCGAGGGCGGGGCCGTCCAGGTGCCGCTGCCAGGAGCGCAGCTACTCATCGGAGACCGCTTCGGCAAGGGCGGGCCAAGTGCCGTTGAAGGTGGCCAGGTCGAAGACGGCCCCGCGCAGCCGGGGCTCGTTGGTGCGGCACCAGGCGTCGCCGGGCCCCTGTTGTCGATTGGGCAGGAGTCAGGGCCTCATAGCAAACGACGCAAGCTCGGACGCTGCGGGTCACGGTGGGCCGGGCTCAGCGCCCGGCCCACCGTAGTGATGGCTAGAAGAAGGCCTTGCAGCCGGAGGGGACGCCGACCTCGCACAGGAAGAGCCGGACGTCGGCGACGTTGCTTTCAGCCCCCGAAGGGGAGATCTGGTGGTAGCTGCCATCATTTATCCAGGCGCTGCCGTTCCACTTGGAGTACTTCCTGTAGATGCTCACGGCGCGACCGTTGGTGGAGCACAGGTCCCTGAGGTTGAAATCCCAGTTCGTCTTGTAGGACAGCTTGCCGTTGTAGGAGGTGGACTGTGTGTAGTTGTACGTTCCTGTGGCAGAGCCGCACCCGTTACTGAGTGTGGCGCTGTATGTGCCTTGGCTGCCAGCCTGGGCAGTGCCAGCGAGGGACAGGACCAGGCCGGCGCCCGCAGCAGCGACGGCGATCGTACGGGAAAGTTTGGATACCACGACAAACTCCTTGTCGATTCTGGGTTGAGGAAGTCCTGACGAGTTCGGAGCGCAGACACGCTTCTGCCCGACCTGCAGGGGGCTCCATGGTTCTGATGTGGGATGCAGGCCTGTACGACATCTTTGTTCGGTGTCCAGAATGCCGAGGACCGTGGCAGCCAGCCTTGTCAGTCCGCGCAGAGTGCCTGACGATTCGCGCATGCCGTAGACGGCAGGTTCCTGTAGTCCCGTGGCGGCATCCCGTAAGCGGTCCGGAACAGCCGGCTGAAGTGCATGGGGTTGGCGAAACCCCAGCGGGCGGCGATGACATGGATCGGGCGGGAGTTCAGACGAGGATTGGACAGGTCGAGACGGCAGCGCTCCAGACGGCGGTGGCGTATCCAGGCGGCCGGCGACGTGTCGTTCTCGGCGAGGAGCTGCTGGAGGTGGCGCAGGGAGATGTGGTGGGCGTCCGCGATCGTCTGGGGAGTCATGGCCGGGTCGGCGAGGTGCTGCTCGACGAACGCGTTGATCTGGACCCGAAGGGTGCTTCGGCGGGCCTCTGGGGCCAGTGCCTTCTCGGCGTCGGAACAGCCGGCGATGACGGACGCCAAGAGGTCCAGGGTGACCGAGGTGAGGGTGGGAATGTCGGCTCGGGTGAACTCGCCGGCGCGTGTGTTGAGGTCGGTCAGCCAGCGGGCCAATACTCCGCCCATGCCGTGGCGCCCGCTGATCGGGACAGCGAGCAGGCGCTGCACCGCCTTCTCCGGCAGCGGCAGTAGCCCGCGCGGACACTGCACCGTCACATGCGACCATCTGCCCGGATCGGCGTAGACCTCACCTTGGTAGGGGCGGCTGCTGTCCATCACCACCAGGTCACCGGCGCCCAGCGCCACGTCGCGCCTGTCCACGGTGAGAGTCCCATGCCCGCCGAGGAAATAGTTGAACTGATACACCTCGGGGTCGGACTGCCGGATCAGCTTCGTTGTCCGGGCGATCTCCAGATGCGGGTAAGCGAGCCCGGCCACCTGCACTTCGCTTAAGTCCAGCCCCCGCATCCTGGCCTGGAAGTCGTTGTGGGCGTTGCTGCGTAGCCGATTGGGCATATGCGACTGTCCCGTGGCTTCTCTCCATAACGCGAACCGTTCGGGCCCTGCCACGACGTCCGTCCTGAACTCCGTCACCAGCATTCCCAGCCCTCCGTAGCCTTCTTCCCCTGAGGCTTCGAACGTGACAGGAGAGACGCGCGCCGACCAGCAGGCCTTCGGCCACACCACCGTGAACCGCGGGGAGCGGTAGGGCAGCAGCGGAAAGAACGGTCGCGTGCGTCGCCACGTGGCCGGCGGCACCCCGTAGCCCGCGGAGAACGCGCTGGTGAAGGACTGCTGCCCGCGAAATCCGTGACGGAGCGCGATGTCGAGGACCGGGTCCGACGTGTCGACCAGGGCCCGCGCCGCCTCGGTGAGGCGCCTGCGCCGCACATAGGTGTGAAGGGCCAGGCCGAACGCGCGGCGGAAGGAGCGATGCAGGTGGTAGGGCGAATAGCCCACGTGGGCGGCGACGTGCTCGAGACGCAGGTCGGCGTGCGGGGAACGCTCGACGAAATCGACCGTCGCGGCGTGCTCGGTCGATCGCACGGTCTCCTCACGGGGCGCCGGCCCGGAACGGGGCGGTATCGCAGGTCATGGGCACTGTGAAGGCCAACCGGAGCCGACGGGATCTTTTCGCGCAATCTTGCGCAGTTCCGGGCACGCCGGGAGGGCCCGGATCCGGCCGGCCCCTCAAAGAGAGCGCGCCGTCGTGTGTGCGCGGGGTGCCGTACGGCCGCGTGGTCCGGGTCCGACCCCACGGCCCGCCCCACGCCCCGCCGCACGGGCGACGCCCCGGCCGCCCCCCCGCCCGGACGTCGCCGCCACGTGTCGCCGCCACGTGGTGGGGAAACAGGTCTCGAACGAGTGAGGCGAGGGAAGCGTCACCGTTCGCTCCGCCCCGGAGTGCCGGACGATCGCCGGGGCTCGCGCACCGATCCGCCGCCGCCCCGGCGCGCGGCTTCCACCACGACCCGGAAGGGCTGCCATGCGCATTCTGCTCATCGCCAGCGGCTACAACAGCCTCACCCAGCGCGCCGAGGCCGAGCTGCGGGACCGCGGGCACGCCGTGTCCGTGGAGGTCACGCCCGACGAGGCGGCGGTACGGGAGGCCGTCGGGCGGCACACGCCCGACCTGGTCGTCGCCCCCATGCTGAGGACGGTCGTGCCCCGGGACGTCTGGTCGAGCCGGATCTGCCTGATCGTGCACCCGGGCCCGGTGGGCGATCGCGGGCCGTCCTCCCTGGACTGGGCGATCCACGACGGCGCCGCCGAGTGGGGCGTCACCGTCCTGCAGGCCGACGAGGAGATGGACGCGGGCGACGTCTGGGCGACGGCCGCCTTCCGCGTCCCCGAGGTGGCCAAGAGCGACCTGTACCGAAATGAGTTGTCCGACGCCGCCATGGCCGCCGTGCATCTGGCCGTCGAACGGGTCGCCGCCGGGGCGACGCCGCGCCCGCAGACCGGGCCGGTGCGGGCCCGTCCCCACCTCCGCCAGGAGCGGCGGCGGATCTCCTGGGAGCAGGACACGGAAACGGTCCTGCGCGTCCTGCGTGCCGCCGACTCGCAGCCCGGCGTCCGGGACGAGCTGCTCGGGGAGGAATGGTTCCTGCACGGAGGCCACGCGGAGGACGGTCTGCGCGGCCGGCCTGGGGAGCTGCTGGCGACCCGGACCGGCGCGATCTGCCGCGCCACGGCCGACGGCGCCGTGTGGATCCCGGAACTCCGCGCCCGTACCGGCCCGGGTGGGGAACGTGCCTGCAAACTGCCCGCCACCCTGGCCCTCGCCGGACGGCTGCCGGAGCTCCCCGAACTGCCCGCGCCGCGCCAGCTTCCGGAGCGGGGCCGGACCTGGTCCGACATCCGCTATCAGGAGCACGGCGCCGTGGGGATGCTCTCCTTCGCCTTCCCCGGGGGCGCGATGAGCACCGACCACTGCCGCCGCCTGCTCAGAGCGTACGGGACCGCCTGCCGGCGCCCCACCTCCGTCCTCGTGCTCGGCGGACAGCGCGACTTCTTCTCCAACGGCATCCACCTCGGCGTCGTCGAGGCCGCCGCCGACCCGGCCGCCGAGTCCTGGGCCACCATCAACGCCATGAACGACCTGGTCGAGGCGGTCCTGACGACCACCGACCGGCTCGTCGTCAGTGCGATCGGCGGCAACGCCGCGGCCGGTGGGGTGATGCTGGCCCTCGCCGCCGACGAGGTCTGGTGCCGGTCGGGCGCCGTCCTCAACCCCCACTACCGGCGCATGGGCCTGTACGGGTCGGAGTACTGGACCCACACGCTGCCCCGCAGAGTGGGTCCGGCCCTGGCCGAACGCCTCACCCGGGCCGCCCGGCCCGTCTCCGCGTCCGCCGCCCGGAGCATGGGACTCGTCGACCGGGTCGTCGCGTGTGGGCCGGCGGAGTTCGCCGCCGAGATGACCCGCTTGGCCGCTCGACTGGCCGCGCACCCCGGGACCCCGCGCCGCGTCGCGGCGAAGAAGGCGGAGTACGAGGCGCGGGAGGCGTCGACGCCCCTCGCGGCCTACCGGGAACAGGAGCTCAGCCGCATGCGGGCGATCTTCGACGATCCCGCCGCCCCGTACCACGCACTGCGCCGGGCGTTCGTCCGTAAGGAGGGGAAGGGCGCGGGATCACGCGGACTCCGGGATGCGGGCGCGGCCGGTCCGGCCGACCGTTGACTCGTACGCGAGGCCCGAAGGCGGCCTTCGCCCCATCCTCCGTGGGAGGCGACGCATGAACGCAGGCACACAGGCCCCGGTCGAGAGGCAGGGCGCGGCTCCCGGCAGCGACGAGAAGCCGATCCACATCCTCTGGATCAACGCGGGCCTGAGCTGTGACGGCGACTCGGTCGCGCTGACCGGCGCCATGCAGCCGAGCATCGAGGAGATCGCCCTGGCCGGTCTGCCCGGCCTGCCGAAGATCGCGGTCCACTGGCCGCTGATCGATTTCGAGTGCGGCCCGGTGCAGGGTGCCGACACGTTCATCGAATGGTTCTTCAAGGGGGAGCGAGGCGAGATCGACCCGTTCGTGCTGGTGATCGAAGGCTCGATCCCGAACGAGAAGATCAAGCCGGAGGGGTACTGGTGCGGCTTCGGCAGCGACCCGGAGACCGGCCAGCCCATCACCACGAGCGAATGGATCGACCGTCTGGCGCCCAAGGCGCTCGCGGTGGTCGCCATCGGCACCTGCGCCAGCTACGGCGGCATCCACGCCATGGCCGGCAATCCGACCGGCGCCATGGGCGTGCCGGACTACCTCGGGTGGGACTGGAGGTCCGGCGCCGGCATCCCCCTCGTGTGCGTACCCGGGTGCCCCATTCAGCCGGACAACTTCGCGGAGACCCTGACGTACCTGCTCTACCAGGCCGCCGGGTCCGCGCCGATGATCCCCCTGGACGACAAGCTCCGCCCGGCCTGGCTGTTCGGGGCGACGGTGCACGAGGGGTGCGACCGCGCGGGCTACTACGAGCAGGGCCAGTTCGCCACCACGTACGACTCGCCCAAGTGCCTGGTCAGGCTGGGCTGTTGGGGTCCTGTCGTGAAGTGCAACGTCCCCAAGCGCGGGTGGATGAACGGCATCGGCGGCTGTCCGAACGTCGGGGGCATCTGCATCGCCTGCACGATGCCCGGGTTCCCGGACAAGTTCATGCCGTTCATGGACGAACCGCCCGGCGGCAAGGTCTCCAGCACCGCCAGCCGCGTGTACGGCTCCGTGATCCGCCGGCTGCGGGACATCACGGGCGAGACCGTGGACAAGGAGCCGAAGTGGCGGCACGCCGGTGACGAGCTCACCACCGGCTACCGGCCGCCGTGGTGAGAGGCGCTCCCCGGCACCGCTGGTGAAGCCGGCGCCCCGAAGCCCCGGCGATGCGACGAAGACCCCACGAACCGAACAGACGCGACGAGTCGATACCCGACGCACCGACGCACCGACGCACCGACGCACCGACGCAGCGACGCACCGAGGAAGGGCACCGTACAGACAATGGCATCTCCGGCGAAGACGACAGGGGACGGCAGCGGCCTGGTGGAGATGGCCTGGGACCCCATCACCCGGATCGTGGGCAGTCTCGGCATCCACACCAAGATCGATTTCAAGCGGAAGAGAGTGGCCGAGTGCTACAGCACGTCCTCGGTCTTCCGCGGCTACAGCGTGTTCATGCGCGGCAAGGACCCGCGGGACGCGCACTTCATCACCAGCCGCATCTGCGGCATCTGCGGTGACAACCACGCCACGTGCTCCGTGTACGCGCAGAACATGGCGTACGGCGTGAAGCCCCCGCACCTGGGGGAGTGGCTCATCAACCTCGGCGAGTCCGCCGAGTACATGTTCGACCACAACATCTTCCAGGAGAACCTGGTAGGCGTCGACTACTGCGAGCGGATGGTCCGTGAGACCAACCCCGGGGTCCTGGAACTCGCCGAGCGCACCGAGGCCCCGCACGCCGCCGACCACGGCTACCGCACGATCGCCGACATCATGCGCTCGCTCAACCCCCTCGAAGGCGAGTTCTACCGCGAGGCGCTCCAGGTCAGCCGCTACACCAGGGAGATGTTCTGCCTGATGGAGGGGCGTCACGTACACCCCTCCACGCTCTACCCCGGAGGTGTCGGCACCATCGCGTCGGTCCAGCTCTTCACCGACTACCTCAGCCGGCTCATGCGCTACGTGGAGTTCATGAAGCGGGTCGTCCCGCTCCACGACGACCTGTTCGACTTCTTCTACGAGGCGCTGCCCGGGTACGAGGAGGTCGGCCGCCGCCGGGTGCTGCTCGGCTGCTGGGGCGCGCTCAACGACCCCGAGCACTGCGACTTCACGTACGCCCACATGACCGACTGGGGGCGGCGGATGTTCGTCACCCCGGGCGTCGTGGTCGACGGCAAGCTCGTGACCAACGACCTCACCCGGATCAACCTCGGCATCCGCATCCTGCTCGGCAGCTCGTACTACGACGACTGGGAAGGGCAGGAGCAGTTCGTCACCCGCGACCCGCTGGGCAACCCCGTCGACCCCCGGCACCCCTGGAACCAGCACACCATCCCCGCCCCGCAGAAGCGGAACTTCGACGACAAGTACAGCTGGGTGATGTCCCCCCGGTGGTTCGACGGCAAGGACCACCTGGCGCTCGACACCGGCGGCGGTCCCCTCGCCCGGCTGTGGTCGACCGCCCTGTCCGGCCTGGTCGACATCGGCTTCGTCAAGGCCACCGGGCACAGTGTCGTCATCAACCTGCCCCGGACGCTGACCAAGCCGGAAACCACCTTCGAGTGGAAGATCCCGCGGTGGAGCAACGCCCTGGAGCGCAACCGCGCCCGGACCTACTTCCAGGCGTACGCGGCGGCCGTCGCCCTGCACTGCGCGGAGAAGGGCCTGGCGGAGGTCCGCGCCGGACGCACCCAGACCTGGGAGAAGTTCGAGGTGCCCGACGAGTCGATCGGGGTGGGCTTCACCGAGGCCGTCCGGGGGGTGCTCTCGCACCACATGGTGATCCGGGACGGCAAGATCGCCAACTACCACCCGTATCCGCCGACACCGTGGAACGCCTCGACCCGGGACACGTTCGGCACCCCCGGCCCCTACGAAGACGCGGTGCAGAACACCCCGATCTTCGAGGAGAACACGCCCGAGAACTTCAAGGGCATCGACATCATGCGGGCCGTCCGGAGCTTCGACCCGTGCCTGCCCTGCGGGGTGCACATGTACACCGGCAGCGGACGGACGGTGAAGGCGATGCACGTGCCCACCGGCCTGAGCGGCCTGGGCGGATGAGCGCCGTGACCGCCGAGCAGGCGGGCCGGCGGGTCGAAGAGGTCCTCGACCGGCTGGCGGAGAAAGGGGACGCCGCGACCGTCGAGGCGGCCGAGGACGTCGTACGGGTCCTGATGGAGTTCTACGGCAGCGCCCTCGCCCGGGTCGTCGAACTGCTCGGACAGCGGAGCCCCGGTACGTCCGACACACCAGGGTCCTCCGGGAACTCGGGGAACTCCGGTGCCCCGGCCACGCCGCTGGGCCCCCTGCTCGCCGACGCGCTCGTCGCGAGCCTGCTCCACCTGCACGGACTGCACCCGGAGGATCTGCCGAGCCGCATCGACCGGGCGCTGGCCGGACTGCCGCAGCCGGTACGCAACGCCGGGTTCGACACGGCGAGCGGGGTGCTCAGACTGAGCGTCGCGGTGTCCTCCGGCTGCGGATGCGGTAGCACCCCGGACGCGACCCGGGACGCGACGCGGCAGGCGGCGCTGGACGCCCTCGCCTGCTTCGCCCCGGAAGTGACCGGCGTCGAACTGGAACCGGCCGAGGCGCGCGAGCCCGCACTGCTCCAGATCGGCGCCCGCCCGTCGTACGCGAACCAGGGCGGCCCCGGCCTCGCACCGGGCGGTGTCGCGTGACGGGCCTTCCGAACAGCCCTTCCACCGGCCTTTCCCCCGGACTCCCGACCGGCCTGGCGACCCGCGCGGGCGCCGGACCGGCCCCCACCGGCCTGCGCCGCTTCACCACGCCGCGCCCGCCGCGGGAGGAACGCTGCGAACTGTGCGGAACACGGCTCGCCGACGGCCGGCACCGCCATCTGGCCGACACCGACCAGCGGAGCCTGGTCTGCGCCTGCGGCCCGTGCGCCCAGCTCATGGACCGCTCCACCGGCCCCTCGACCGGACCTTCCACCAGCCCTTCGACCGACCCCTCGACCTTCCCACGCGGTCGCTTCCGGGCCGTCCCGGACCGCTTCCTCGCCGACCCGGCCCACCGCGTCGACGACACGGTGTGGGAGGCGCTGCGGATTCCGGTCTCGGTCGCCTTCCTCTTCCGCAACTCCGCCCTCGGCCGGGCGGTGGCGCTCTACCCGAGCCCGGCCGGGGCCACCGAGAGCGAACTGGAGGACCCCGCCTGGCAGTCCGTACGGGACGCCACCCGGCTTGCCGCCGGCCTGGAACCGGACGTGGAGGCGCTGTTGTTGCGCCGCCACGGCGGGCGCACGGAGTGCTTCCTGGTGCCGATCGACGTCTGCTACGAACTGGTGGGCCGTATGCGCCTGCACTGGCGCGGCTTCGACGGCGGGGCCGAGGCACGGTCCGACCTCGACGCCGTCTTCGCCCGCGTGCGCGGACGGGCGCGTGACGAGCGGACGTGTGACGTACAGGCGCGTGACGAGTGGGTGCGTGACGAGCGGGGGAGCCGGCCGTGACCGAGTTCTCCTTCGCCTGTACGGGCGTGCGCGCCGACGCCTACGCGGCCGGGCCGACGCTCGTGTTCCGGCTGCGCGTCACCGCGACCCCGGGCACCCGGGTGCACGCGCTCGCGCTGCGCTGCCAGATCCGCGTCGAACCAGCCCGGCGCGGATACGACGACCGGGAGGCCGAGGCCCTGGGCGACCTGTTCGGCGACCGCTCCCGGTGGGAATCCAGCCTCAACCCGGTGCAGTTCGCCCAGGTCTCCGTGATGGTCCCGGGCTTCACCGGCGAGATCGAGACCGATCTCGTCGTGCCCTGCACCTACGACGTCGACATCGCCGCGACCCGGTACTTCCGGGCGCTCGAAGGCGGCGAGGTGCCGCTGCTCCTGCTGTTCTCCGGCACCGCCTTCACGGGCGCGGGCGGCTTCCACGTCGAACCCGTGCCCTGGGACAAGGAGGTCGTCCACCGGATGCCCGTACGGGTCTGGCGCGAGATGATGGACCAGCACTTCCCGGGCTGCGGCTGGATCCGGCTCCCGGGCGACGCGATGGACGCGCTGCTCGCCTATCGGTCCCGCCAAGCCCTGCCGTCCTGGCAGGCCACCGTCGAGGCCCTGCTCGAAGGGACGGGGGAGCGCACCCGATGACCACCACCACCGTCTTCACCCCCGATACGGAGGCGCGGTTCGCCGTCGCCCGGCAGGCCGCCGACGCGGTCCTCTTCGAGGGGTACGTGCTCTACCCGTACCGGGCGTCGGCCGCCAAGAACAGGTTCCGCTGGCAGTTCGGCGTCCTCGTACCGCCGTCCTGGAACGCCGCCGGAGAGCATGCCCGGCAGCACACCGAATGCCTGATGGAGCCCCGGCCCGGTGCCGAACTCGCGGTCGAGGTCCGCTTCCTGCACGTCCGGCGGCGGACCGCGGAGGCACTCCGCGAGGACGGCACGTACGCGCCGGTCCCCGAACTGCGCCTGACGGACCGGACGTTGACGACCTGGGACGAGGGCGTCGAGGAGCGGATCACCCTCACCGTCCCCGTGGACGCGCCGGGCGGACCGGACGGATCCAGTGGACCGGGCGGGTCCAGCGGACCGGGCGGGCCGGACGGGCTCGACGGCGAGGGCATCACCGTGCCGTTCAGCCGCCCCGCCGCCGAGGAGACCGAGGAGGTCGTCGACGCCGACGGGCGAGTGCGCGGCCGACTGGTGCGCCGACGCGAGGAGATCAGCGGTGTCCTGCGGATCTCGGTGGCGGAACTCGACGGCCCGTACCGGGTCCGGAAGCTGTCCGTCACGGTCGAGAACGCCGGTTCCTGGAGTCCGCTGCCCGGTGACGACCGGCAGGCGGCGCTCGCGTACTCGCTGGTCGCCACGCACACCCTGCTCCGGCTCGACGCCGGCTCCTTCCTGTCCCTGACCGACCCGCCGGAGTGGGCGAGAGGAGCCGTGGCGTCCTGCGACAACCGGCACACCTGGCCCGTACTGGCCGGTGAACCCGGCCGTGCCGACCTCGTGCTCTCCTCGCCGATCATCCTCGACGACCACCCGGCCATCGCCCCCGAGAGCCCGGGAGCCTTCTACGACGCCACCGAGATCGACGAGATCCTCGCGCTGCGTACCACGGCCCTCACCGACGAGGAGAAACGCGAGGCCCGGGGGACCGACGCGCGGGCCGCGGCCGTGATCGACCTGGCGGACACCCTGCCGCAGGAGGTGTGGGAACGCCTGCACGGCGCGGTACGCGGACTGCGGGAGATCGCCCGGCCCGCCGAGCCCGCGGGCGCCGACCCGCTCGTACCGGACACCCCGTGGTGGGATCCGGCCGGCGACCCGACCGTCGACCCGGACCGGGACCACGTCCTCGTCGCGGGGCAGGCCGTGCGCGCGGGCAGCAGGGTCCTGTTGCGGCCGCGGCTGCGCCGTACGGACGCCCAGGATCTGTTCGTGGACGGTCGGGCCGCCCTGGTCGAGGCCGTGCTGCACGATGTCGACGGCGGGGTGCACATCGCGGTGACCGTGGAGGACGACCCGGGTGCCGACATCCGGCGCGAACAGGGCCGGTTCCTCTACTTCCAGCCCGACGAGGTGCGGCCCTTGGAGGACGTGTGAACGGCCCCGAGCGAGACCCCGACCACGACCCCGGTACCGGCCTCGACCCCGAGGCCCGGGACGAGCCGCGTCCCGCCCCCCGCACACTCGTGGCGGGCGTCGGCAACATCTTCCTCGGCGACGACGGCTTCGGCGTCGAGACCGTACGCCGGCTCGCCGCCCGGCGCCTGCCGCCCCACGTCGAGGTGGCCGATGTCGGGATCCGCGGCGTCCACCTCGCGTACAAGCTCCTCGACGGCTGGGACACCTGCGTCCTCGTCGACGCCACCGCGCGGGGCGGCCCGCCGGGGACGCTCTACCTGATCGACGCCACGGCGCCGGACGAACGGCTCACCGCCCCGCCCGCCGCGGCACTCGACGGCCACCGGATGACACCCGACGCCGTCCTCGCCCTGCTGGACACCCTGTGCGCGGGGGCCGGCGGTACGCCGCCCCGCAGGATCCTCGTCGTCGGCTGCGAGCCGGCCTGCCTCGACGAAGGCGGGGAACTCAGCGCGGAGGTCGCCGCCGCGGTGCCCGAGGCGGTGCGCGTGGTGACCGAACTGGTCGGCCAGGAAGCCGGCGTATGAAGCCCGGCCCGAGTGCGATACGGAGATCCCCATGAGCACGTGCACCTGCCACAAGAAGAAGAGCGCCGTCGGCGTCCTCGGCGTCCTCGGCGCCCTCGCCCTGGCCGCCGCGGTCGTCGGCAAGGCCGTCCTCCCGGACGTCCAGCGCTACCTGCGCATGAGAAGGATGTGACCCGCCGCCGGGAGCCGCGAGGAGACCGCGCGCCGTTCGACTGCACCGAACGGACGACACCCTCGCGCTCTCCCGGCGAGCCGGACGGCGCCCCCGTCCCGCCCGATCTGTAATGGCGGCCCGGAGACCGCGGCCCACCCCACGAACCGGCCCGCTCCGCGCACCAGCCGCACCCCGCGCACCAGTCCACCGAGCTTGGGACGGAGAGCGATGCACGAGATGTCCGTCGCCCTGGCCGTCGTCGACCAGATCGAGACAGCCGCCCGGTCCCGCGGGGCCGAGGGCGTCGACAGCGTCCGGCTGGAGGTGGGCGAGCTGGCCGGCATCGTCGCCGACTCGCTCCACTTCTGCTTCGGACTCGCCTGCGCCGGAACGGTCGTGGAGGGCGCCGAGCTGACCACGCGGACGGTCCCGGGTACCGCACGCTGCGCACCCTGCTCCCGGGTCTGGCCGGTCGGCATGCCGCCCCGGCTGCTCTGCCCCGGCTGCGGGGGAGCCGCCGTCGAGCTCGTCTCCGGACGCGAACTGCGCATCCGGGAGGTCCGCTGGACCGACCCCGCCGGCCCCATGGCGGCCGCCACCGCCCCGACCCGCGCCCCACGCGACGAACCCCTCACCGAGAAGAGGCGCCCATGTGCCGAGTAGTCGACCTCCAGCGGGCGGTCCTCGCCCGGAACGATGCCGCCGCGGGCATCCTGCGCGCCGAACTGACCGCGCGCGGTACGACGGTGGTCAATCTGCTCTCCAGCCCCGGCAGCGGGAAGACCGCCCTGCTGGAGCGCACCCTGCGACTGGCCGCCGAGCGGGGCGTCGGCACGGCCGCGCTCACCGCGGACCTGGCCACCGAGAACGACGCCGAACGCCTGGCCCGGGCGGGCGTCCCCGTCAAGCAGGTGCACACAGACGGCCTGTGCCACCTGGAGGCCGACATGGTCGCCCGGCATCTGCACGACTGGCTGCCCGAGGCGACCCGGCTGCTGTTCGTGGAGAACGTCGGCAATCTCGTCTGCCCCGCCGGCTACGACCTCGGGGAATCCCTCCGGGTCGTCCTCGCCTCGGTCACCGAAGGCGAGGACAAGCCCCTGAAGTATCCGACCGCCTTCGGCCTCGCCCAACTGGTGGTCGTCACCAAGACCGACCTCGCCGTGGCCGCGGAGTTCGACGAGGCCGCCTTCCGCCGGAACGTGGAACAGGTCAACCCCGGCGTCGAGGTCCTGCTCACCTCCGCCCGGGACGGCCGCGGCGCCGGGACGCTGCTCGACCGGGCGCTGGCGGCGGCGGAGGGCGCCGGCGTCCACACCCCCGTGATGGCCCAGGCCGGCGCGTGACCGCGGGGCGACCGGGCACCGTATCCCCGACGACCGCCGCGCCCCCGACGGCTGCCCCGTACGAGCGTGTCCGCGAACGTGTCCGTGAACGTGTCGTCGTACGCGGGGTCGTCCAGGGCGTGGGCTTCCGCCCGTACGTCCACGCCCTCGCCACCGGTCTGGGCCTGTCCGGCCACGTCACGAACACCGCCGAAGGTGTGGTGGCCGAGGTCGAGGGGGACCCCGCGGACGTGGCGGCGTTCCGCGCCCGTATCGCACCCGAGGCACCGCCCCTGGCCCGGGTGGAGGCCGTCGAGACGACGAGTGTGACCGCGAGCGGCGGCAGCGGGTTCGCCATCGTTCCCTCACGCGCGGGCGGCGAGGTCCGGACCCTTGTCCCGCCGGACACGGCCACCTGCGACGACTGCCTCGGGGAACTCGCGGACCCGGCCGACCGCAGACATCTGCACCCCTTCCTCACTTGCACGCACTGCGGACCCCGGTTCACCATCGTGACCGGCCTGCCCTACGACCGCGCCCACACGACCATGGCCGGCTTCCCGCTGTGCCCGGACTGCGCGCGGGAGTACGAGGACCCGACGGACCGGCGGTTCCACGCGCAGCCCGTGGCCTGCCCGAAGTGCGGCCCCCGGCTGCGCTTGGTCGTCGGACGAGACGGTTCGCCCTCTGCGGCGTACGCGGGCACCGACCCGGTGCCGGGCCTCGCGGCCGGCCCGGTGACCGGCCCTGCCGCTTATCCGGCCGGCGATCCCGTGACCGCCGCCCGGCGGATGCTCGCGGCCGGCGCGATCCTCGCCGTCAAGGGCCTGGGCGGATACCACCTGGCCTGTGACGCCACGAACTCCTCGGCGGTGGCCGAACTGCGCCGGCGCAAGGCACGCGGGGACAAACCGTTCGCCCTGATGGCGTCGGACCTCGCGGACGTCGAGCCCCTGGTGCACCTCGGCCCCGCCGAGCGTGAACTCCTCACCGGACGCGTCCGGCCCGTCGTCCTCCTGCGGCGTCGCGCCACCCCGCCCCGCTCCGGAATCGTCCCGGCGCCCGGGGTGGCTCCCGGCAGTCCGGACCTCGGCGTCATGCTCCCGTACACCCCGCTGCACCACCTGCTCCTCGGCCTCGGCGCCGCCGAACGCCCGCCAGGCCCCCGGCTCCTGGTCATGACCAGCGGGAACCTGTCCGGCGAACCCATCGTCACCGACGACACGGACGCGCTGACCAGGCTCGCGGGACTGGCGGACGCCTGGCTGCTGCACGACCGCCCGATCCATGTCCCCTGCGACGACTCGGTCGTACGGGTCTGCGACGGCGAACCGCTCGTCCTTCGCCGCTCGCGCGGCTACGCTCCGCTGCCGGTCACCCTGCCGGTCGAGGTCGTCCCCGCGCTCGCCGTCGGTGGCGACCTGAAGAACGTCTGCTGTCTCGGCCGGGGCCGCAAGGCATGGCTGTCCGCGCACATCGGCGATCTGGACAGCCTGGCGACGCAACAGGCCCTCGCCTCGGCCGAGAGGCAGTTGGAGTCCGTCACGGGCGTGGAGCCCGGTCTGCTGGCGGTGGACCGCCATCCCGCGTACCGGTCCACCCGCTGGGCCGCCCGGCACGCGGCGGGGCGCCCGGTCGTCCCCGTCCAGCACCACCACGCGCACATCGCCGCCGCCATGGCCGAGAACGGTCTCGACGGCAGCAGCCCCGTCCTCGGCGTCGCCTTCGACGGCACCGGCTACGGTCTCGACGGCGCGGTGTGGGGCGGCGAGTTCCTGCTCGCCGACTACGCGGGCTTCACCCGGTTCGCGCACCTGGCCTACGTCCCGCTTCCCGGCGGGGACGCGGCCGTACGGCGGCCGTACCGCATGGCCCTCGCGCACCTGCATGCGGCGGGCATCCCGGCCGACCCCGCTCTGCCGCCCGTGGCCTGGTGCCCGCCCGCTGAACTGCGGGTGATCCAACGGCAGTTGGCTCGCCGCCTGAACTGTGTCCCGACCTCCAGCATGGGCCGCCTCTTCGACGCCGTCGCCTCCCTCGCCGGGATCCGGCATGTCGTCGGATACGAGGCGCAGGCGGCCGTCGAGTTGGAGGCGGCGGCCCTGCGCGCGCCGGAGGCGGAGGAGGACGCGCGGTACGCCTTCCGGCTGGTGGCGCCGCGGCCCGGAGATCCGCTCGGTGCCGACCCCGCGCCCCTGCTGACGGCGGTGGCCGGCGATGTGCGCGCCGGCACACCGAGCGCCCTCGTCGCGGCCCGGTTCCACCACGCCGTGGCGCGTCTGGTGCACCGGGTCTGCGTCGCCGCGCGCGGCGAACTGGACGTGCACACCGTGGCGTTGACCGGGGGAGTGTTCGCCAACGCGGTCCTGTCCTCGGCCTGTGCGCGTGCGCTGGGCGAGGACGGCTTCACCGTCCTCCGGCACCGGCTGGTCCCGCCGAACGACGGCGGACTGGCCCTCGGCCAGCTGGTCGTGGCCGGACGGGTGACCGAGGAGCGGGTCCAGGCCCGGGGAGGGGACGGGGGGCCGGACTCCGGCGCGTAGCCACGCCAGCGCAAGCGGCAGCCAGAACGACAGCGGCAGCGACAGTGAGGAGACACACGTGTGTTTGGCGGTCCCTGGGAGAGTGCTGGACATCGAGGACCGGGGCGGCACCCGGATGGCCACCGTCGATTTCGGCGGCGTGGTCAAGGAGGTCTGTCTGGAGTACCTGCCGGACCTGGAGGTCGGTGAGTACGCCATCGTCCACGTCGGATTCGCCCTGCAGCGGCTGGACGAGGAGTCGGCCAGGAGGACCTTGGAGCTCTTCGAGGATCTCGGCATGCTCCAGGAGGAGTTCGGCGACCCGTGGGAGGCGGCCGACGGGATGACGGCGAGCGGAATGACGGCGAGCGAGATCACGGCAGGCGGAGTGGCGGAAGGCGAGCGGCTCGTACACGAGGACGTCGTGGGAGAGGGGCACCGGTGAAGTACATCGACGAGTTCCAGGACCCCGGGCTCGCCCGGCGGTTGCTCGACGAGATCCACGCGACGGTGACCCGGCCCTGGGCGCTGATGGAGGTCTGCGGCGGCCAGACCCACAGCATCATCCGGCACGGCATCGACCAACTCCTACCGAAGCAGGTGGAGTTGATTCACGGTCCGGGCTGTCCGGTGTGCGTGACACCCCTGGAGGTCATCGACAAGGCGCTGGAGATCGCCTCGCGCCCCGGCGTGATCTTCTGCTCGTTCGGGGACATGCTGAGGGTCCCCGGAACGGGCCGCGACCTCTTCCAGGTGCGCGGCCAGGGCGGTGACGTCCGGGTCGTCTACTCGCCGCTCGACGCGCTGCGGATCGCCGAACAGAACCCGGAGCGCGAGGTCGTGTTCTTCGGCATCGGCTTCGAGACCACCGCCCCGCCCAACGCGATGACGGTCCATCAGGCACGCAAGCGGGGCATCCGCAACTTCAGCCTGCTGGTCTCCCATGTCCGCGTGCCGCCCGCGATCGAGGCGATCATGCGGTCCCCGGAGTGCCGCGTCCAGGGCTTCCTCGCCGCGGGCCACGTCTGCAGCGTGATGGGCACCGCCGAGTACCCCGAACTGGCCGCACGGTACCGGGTGCCGATCGTGGTCACGGGGTTCGAGCCGCTGGACATCCTCGAAGGCGTACGGAGGACCGTGCTCCAGCTGGAGCGGGGGGAGCACGCCGTCGACAACGCCTACCCCCGCGCCGTACGGGCCGAGGGCAACCCGGCCGCCAAGGCCATGCTCGACGAGGTCTTCGAGGTCACCGACCGCGCGTGGCGCGGTATCGGCGTCATCCCGGACAGCGGCTGGCGGCTCTCGGAGCGGTACCGGGACCACGACGCCGAGATCCGGTTCTCCGTCGAGGGCATCGACACCCGCGAGCCGGCCGCCTGCCGCAGCGGAGAGGTCCTGCAGGGACTGCTCAAGCCCCACGAGTGCGAGGCGTTCGGCACGCTGTGCACGCCCCGCTCCCCGCTGGGCGCCACGATGGTCTCCAGCGAGGGGGCCTGCGCCGCCTACTACCTCTACCGGAGGCTCGACCTCGGCTCCGCGAGACGGCAAGGCCAGGCGTCGAGCGCACCGGGCGCACCGAGTGCACCGTTCCCGGCGGACGCGTCCGCGAACGTCCCGCCCCTGGAAGGAAGTTCCGTTGTCTGACACGACCACGACCGCGGGCGTTGCCGCCGGCACGGTGACCGCCACGACCGGCCGCGCCATGTCGGACCAGGCTGCGGGCCCGGCCCCGGACATGCTCGCCTGGACCTGTCCGGCACCGCTGCGGGACCAGTCGCGGGTGGTGATGGGGCACGGCGGCGGTGGTGCCCTGTCCGCCGAACTGGTCGAGCAGGTCTTCGCCCCCGCCTTCGGCGGCCCGGAACTCTCGTCGACCACGGACGCGGCCGCGCTCGAACTCGGCGGCGCCCGGCTGGCCTTCTCCACCGATTCCTTCGTGGTGCGCCCGCTCTTCTTCCCCGGCGGCAGCATCGGCGACCTGGCCGTCAACGGAACCGTGAACGACCTCGCGATGAGCGGGGCCCAAGCGGTCTACCTCTCCTGCGGATTCATCCTCGAAGAAGGCGTCCCGATCGACGTCGTGACCCGGGTGGCCGACACCCTGGGAGCGGCGGCGCGCACCGCCGGCGTCCACGTGGTCACCGGCGACACCAAGGTCGTGGAGGCCGGCCACGGGGACGGCGTCTACGTGAACACGTCCGGGATCGGACTGATCCCGGACGGCGTGGATCTCCGCCCGCAGCGCGTGGTCCCCGGCGACGTGGTGATCGTCAGCGGGCCCATCGGCGTCCATGGCGTCGCCATCATGAGCGTGCGGGAGGGGCTGGAGTTCGGCGTCGAGATCGAGAGCGACTGCGCGGCACTGAACGGTCTCGTCGAGGCGATGCTCGCGGTGACGACGGATCTGCACGTGCTGCGCGACCCCACCCGAGGCGGCCTGGCCGCCTCGCTCAACGAGATCGCGACGGCCTCGGGCACCGGCGTGGTCCTCCAGGAGCGTGCCGTGCCCGTCCCCGACGCCGTGGCCAACGCCTGTGCGATCCTCGGCCTCGACCCGATGTACGTGGCGAACGAGGGCAAGCTGGTGGCCTTCGTCCCGCGCGAGCGGGCCGAAGAGGTGCTGGCCGCCATGCGCGCGCACCCGCTCGGTGCGGGTGCGGCCGTCATCGGGGAGACGGTGGCGGAGCATCCGGGCATGGTCGTCGCCCGTACCGGCCTCGGCGGAACCCGGGTGGTGGACATGCCGCTCGGCGAGCAGCTGCCACGGATCTGCTGAGCGCGCCGGGTGGACCGCCCGCTTCGGGCGGTCCACCCGGGCCGAGGCCGGCCAGGAGGCGACCCGGCCATCAGGCCGGGCGTGACCCGTCGTGCGGCACGAACCGACGAACGCTCACTGTGCGCTGCTCCACCCGGTGGTGCTGGAATAGGCGTCGACCAGGTCCACCACGAAGACGAGGGTCGAGTTGGCCGGGATCAGCGACGAGGGCGACTGCTTGCCGTAGCCGAGACGCGGAGGAATGACGATCTCCCGCCGGCCGCCGACCTTCATGCCCCTCACCCCGCGGTCCATGCCCTTGATCGCCTTGCCGCCGCCCAGAGCGAACTTGAACGGCTCGCCCCGTCCCCAGGAGGCATCGAACTCCTTCCCGGACGCGAAGGTCACCCCGACGTAGTGAACCTTGACGACCATCCCCGGCTTCACCTCGGCCCCGTCCCCGACGACCAGGTCCCGGATGGTCAGCTCAGCGGGAGGGGCACCCTCCGGAACGTCGACCGTGGGCTTCGTCGGTTCAGTCATTGCAGCCTCATCACTCTCTGCCGGACGCCGTCGGACGGGCCAACCGGACACATGGACCCCCCACGCTACCGAGCGTGCGGACTCCCGGAGCGCGTTCCTGTACGACCGCAAGGGGTGCGGGCGGCCTCGGTACAGGGGACTGTTCTTCGGCTCAGGGATCGGTGACGCTCAGTGGTGGGCTGGTACGGCGCGGGCACCACGGGCGTCTGTGTCTGGAACGACGGCAATCGCTGACCAGCTATGCCAGCCGACGGCGTGCAAGCGGCGTCCACCGCCGTGAACAGGCGCCGGCCCGGGACCCTCGTCGTGGAGAAGAGGTTCCCGGGCCGGCTCTCTACGGCAAGGTGCCTGCCGCCGTACGGCAGTGGTTACAGCAGGGCGATCGAGCTCGCCCGGTCGTTCATCGCGTCCCCGACGTACGAGGTCGACTGCTGGTACTCCTGGTGGATGCCGGAGGTGTCGGGGGCGTCCCACAGCTCCAGCCAGCAGGACAGTGTGGTCAGCGAACTGACGGAGTTGTTGAAGGTGCCGTCGAGGTTGATCTGGGCGTCTCGGCCGTTGCCGCTCAGGCAGCCCCTCTCGCCGCTGATGACGAGGGTGGAGCCGCCGTAGTTGGAGTCCGTGTAGACGACGCCGAGCTGCACGGCTTGCGCCCCCTTGGTGGACGACGAGCGCGTGAGACGGTCGGCCAGCCTCTGGTCGATGTGCTTCCCCGACAGCGGCGCGTCGGTGACGCGGCCGTTGGTGGAGGAAGCGATGGCCTCGCGGAAGGTGCCGAAGCACTGCACGCTGCCCGAATCGACGTTGAGCACGCAGTTCTTCGGGGCGGCGGGAGCGGCGTTCGCGGTGGTGGTGGCGGCACCCAGGGCGAGGACGGTGGCTGCCGCTGCGATGGCGACGCGTGAGGTACGAGCAAACATGGGACATCCCTGTCTCGTAGCGTTCTACCGACACCGTGGATGCTTTCGTCCCCGTTCGGCACGGACCAGGGGCTCATTCGGCCAGGGTCGGTGTATGAGACACGAATTGCTTCGGCTCGGCGAGGGGAGGCGTCGCGTCACGCGCGGTTCCTGACCTGCCTCGACTCGTCACACCGGCCGGCGGCGAGTGCCCGGGGAGGCGTGAGAGAGCGCGACGCGAACTGTTCGGGGCCGGTATGTACCGCATCATAGCGACGTGCGACCGGCGCGGACGACCGCTGGCTGGTGGACCTCACCTCGACGACCGTGCACACCGGTGCGGCGGCACCGGGCGAACCGCGCGACGCACGGATCGCGGCCACATGTGATCACTGTCAGTGCGTCCAAGGGCCGGGAGCCACGCTCGTGAGGAGGCGACCGACGCCGGTTCGCCGCCGCGCGGTCGCGCCGTCCACGGTCGGCGGCAGAGCCGATTCGGCGACGCGGCCGCGTGCCGCGATACCCACGCCCTGTCCCGCGTACGGCACCCCATCACCTGGGCGTGATGGCCGCCATGCCACCGCCGTATCTTGTGCCGCCCCTGGCGGAAGGCTACGAAGCTCGGGAGCACGGCTCCGGGGAGCGGGGCCGACAGGGGAGGGGACATGACCGGAGCGTCGGCGCGCGCGGGCGGGGCGGCATGGGGGGAGTTCGGACGGCGGCTGCGTTCCCGGCGCAGGGCCGCCGGACTCACCCAGCTGCAGCTCGGCCTATTGGTGGGCTACCACCACTCGGTGATCAGCAAGCTGGAGGCAGGTCTGCGCGAACCTCCCCTCGGCCTGGTACGCCGCCTCGACTCGGTCCTGGAGACCGGTGGCGAACTGGCCGCGGTGCTCGCCGAGCCGCGCGACGTGCCGCGCGGTCCCGTCCACTTCCTGGCCGACCCCGTGCTGTTCGCACCGCTGCCGGGTGCCGACGGCGTCGACGGCTTCGGCGCCCCCGACCCCCTGCTGTGGCCCGCGCGGCTGCCCGCAGAGGGGCTGGCCTGCCCGCTGCACGGGACCGAGGGCTGCGCGGTGCCCGACCGGGCGGAGTTGTCGGAGCTGCTGGGCGGCCCGTCGGCTGTCACCGCCGACTCCCTGTCGCGGGGCACGGCGGGCGCCGAGCCGGATCTGCTGCACGGTCTCACCGCCCTGCTGGCCTGTCTGATCCGCGAGGGGTTCCGGCAGCCGCCCGACGATCACCGGGTGGCCGTCGTCGACGGGCTGCTGCGGGCTCTCGTCCGGTGGGCCGAGGCCGTCAACGCCACCGGGCGGCTGCCGTACGGACAGCTCCGGCTGGCGGCCCAGTACGCCCAGGTCGCCGGGCGGCTGCGGATGGACCGCGGGCAGAGCGCCGTCGCCATGGCCCGGTTCGGCCACGGGCTGCACTGTGCCGACGCGGTACGGGACGCCCCGGCGCGGGCCACGCTGCTCAGTGACATGTGCACCCTGGTCCAGCTCGACGGGGATGTCGGCTCGATGCTCACCTACGCGGCGGGCGTCGGCGCGGTGGACACCGGCCGGCGCTGGATGGCCGCGCTGTCCGGCCTCTACCAGGCCCGCGGGTACGCGCTCGCCGGGGACACGGCCGAGTGCCGGCGCCATATCGCCCTGGCCCGGCGCAAGTTCGCCCGTCTGGACCGCCGCGACCTGCTGGAGGCGCCGTGGATGGCGGGGGCCGAGGGCGAGATGCGGATGGACTCCGCGATCGGCGGTGCCCTGCGCGATCTGGCCGTCGCCACCGGCGACCGGTCCGCGGCCCGGCGGGCGGTCACGGCCACCGCGCGGTCGTGCGCCGGGGTTCCGCCGCAGATGCGTACCACCCGGCTGCTGCTCACGCTGCGCCTGGCCGACAGCTGGGCCTGCGCCGGCGACCCGGCGGCCGCCGCGGCGCTGGCCTGCGAGGTGCTCGGGGACGCCGTGAGCTCCCGCGAATTCATGATCGGCGCCGAGCTGCGCGGGCTGCACGGCCGGCTCACCGGGCAGTGGCACGACATACCCGAAGTCAGGGCGTATCGGGAGCGGTTCCGGTCGGCGGGCGGACAAGTCGCCCCGACTTTCGGGCACTTGCCGGATTTTGCCTGCATCGGTCGGTGGTCGTGGGGCCGTTGACCCCGGGGCGGGGCGGTGTGAGGGTTCAGCCGCCCGCGATGTGACACGCAACGGTCACCGTCGACGGGTGTGTCGTCGCGACTCGCGAGCCGGCCCGGATCCGGTGTGCCCGGAGCCGGGCCGGCTCGGCGGAGCCCCCACCTCTCTCACAAGGAGCCACGATGCTCAGAAAGACCGCGGTGGCCGGGATATCGTCCCTGGCCCTGACCCTCGGAGGGGTGGTGGTGCCGGCCTCCCTCGCCGCGGCGGCGCCCGCGTCCGCCCCGGCCGGACCCTCTCCCGTCGCCAGAGCCGTCGCAGCGGCGGACCGTGCCGTGAGCAGCGGCCTGGACACGCTCGTGGCCGGCGGACCCGAGGAGCGGTACGACCGCCGGGACGTCACCCCCTGGGGCGGCAAGGACCTGTACTCCGTCGCGTACGAGCGCACGTACCACGGTCTGCCGGTGGTCGGCGGCGACGCGGTGGTCCTCGCGGACGGCGAGGGCAGGGTCCGGGCCGTACGCTCCGCCACCGAGGCCACGATCGCGGTGCCCACCACGGCCCGGGTGAAGGCCGGCCGAGCGGAGCGCACCAGCCGCGCCGGGGTCGCCACGGTCACCGGGAGCGACGCGCCGCGGCTGGTGGTGCGGGTCAGGAACGACGTCCAGACGCTCGCCTGGGAGACCGTGGTCGCGGGCACCACCAAGGAGCGGCGGCCCACCCGGCTGCACGTCTTCGTGGACGCCCGCTCCGGCAAGGTCGTCGACAGCTACGACGAGGTGCGCGCCGGCACCGGCCGCAGCGAGTGGAACGGCCCGAGCCCGCTCACCATCGACACCTCCCGGTCGGGCACCAACTACGTGCTGCGCGACACCACCCGTCCCGGTCTGCAGTGCTCGGACTACAGCGGGGGCCTGTTCACCAAGGCGACCGACGACTGGGGGACCGGCAGCGCGTCCAGCAAGGAGACCGGCTGCGTCGACGTCATGTTCGCCGCGCAGAAGCAGTCGGACATGCTCCGCGACTGGCTGGGCCGCAACGGGCACAACGGCAACGGCGGCAGCTGGCCGGCGAAGGTCGGCCTCAACGACCTCAACGCCTACTGGGACGGCTCCACCGTCACCATCGGCCGCAACACCGCGAACAAGTGGATCGCCGGCGTCGACGTCGTCGCCCACGAGTTCGGCCACGGCCTGGACTCCTTCACCCCCGGCGGCGCCAACCACGAGAGCGGCCTGGGCGAGGCGACCGGCGACATCATGGGCGCCCTGACCGAGGCGTACGCGAACGAGCCGGCCCCGTACGACACCCCCGACTTCACCGTCGGCGAGATGATCAACCTGCAGGGCCGCGGTCCCATCCGCAACATGTACAACCCGCAGCTGATCAGCAACAACCCCAACTGCTACTCGGCCTCGATCCCCAACACCGAGGAGCACGCGGCGGCCGGGCCGCTGAACCACTGGTTCTATCTGCTCTCCGAGGGCTCCACCCCCGGCGGCGGCAAGCCCGCCAGCCCCACCTGCAACAACCAGCAGGTGACCGGCGTGGGCATCCAGAGCGCCGGCAAGATCTTCTACGGTGGCATGCTGCTCAAGACCAGCGGCATGACCTACAAGCAGTACCGCACCGCGACCCTCACCTCGGCGAAGAACCTGGACGCCTCCTGCGGCCTGTTCAACACGACGAAGGCCGCCTGGGACGCCATCAGCGTGCCCGCCCAGGCCGGTGACCCGACCTGCACCGGTCAGCAGACCGACTTCTCGCTGGCGCTCAGCCCCGCCGGCGGCAGCGTCGACGCCGGAGCCACCGCCACCGCCACCGTCAACACGTCGACCGTCTCCGGTGCCGCCCAGCAGATCTCGCTGACCGCCTCCGGCGCCCCCTCGGGCGTGAGCGTCACCTTCAGCCCGGCCACCGTCACCTCGGGCGCCGCCTCCACCCTGCGGATCGCGACCTCGGCCGGCACGGCCGCCGGGACCTACCCGATCACGGTCCAGGGCGCGGCGGGCGGCAAGACCCACACCGTCACGTACACCCTGACCGTCGGCGGCGGCACCACGCCGACCACCCCGCCGGACGTGGAGGTGGCCCAGATCCAGGCCCACCTCGCGCAGCTGAACACCATCGCCGGGCAGAACGGCGGCAACCGCCGCTCCACCACCGCCGGTTACCGCGCCTCGCTCGCCTACGTGAAGGGCAAGCTGGAGTCGGCCGGCTTCACGGTCACCGAGCAGACCTGCGCCTCGGGCTGCACCGCCGGCGCGGGCAACAACCTGATCGCCGAATGGCCCAAGGGCGACGCCAACAGCGTCTACCTGTTCGGCGCCCACCTCGACGGCGTCTCCGCCGGCCCCGGCATCAACGACAACGGCTCCGGCTCCGCCGCGCTCCTGGAGACGGCGCTGACCCTGGCCAAGCAGAACCCCGCCATGAAGAACCGCGTGCGCTTCGCCTGGTGGACCGACGAGGAGCAGGGCCTGAACGGCTCCGACTTCTACGCCCGCTCGCTCGCGACCACCGAGCGTTCCCGGATCAAGGCGTACTACAACTTCGACATGGTGGCCTCGCTCAACGGCGGCTACTTCATCAACAACCTGAACTCCGCCGCCTCCGCGCCGATGAAGGAGTACTGGACCTCGCTCGGCCTGGCCCCGCAGGAGAACGTCGAGGGCCAGGGCCGCTCGGACGACTACTCCTTCCAGCTGGTCGGCGTTCCCACCTCGGGCTACGCCACCGGTGCCTCCGCGGTGAAGAGCGCGGCCGAGGCCGCCAAGTGGGGCGGAACCGCGGGCCGTGCCTACGACTCCTGCTACCACTCGTCCTGCGACACCACGTCCAACATCAACGCCACCGCCCTGGACCGCAGCGCCGACGGCATCGCGTACACGATCTGGAAGACCGCCGTCGGTGACGTGTCCAACCCGGCCAACGACTTCTCCGTGTCCGCCGATCCGGTCTCGGGTACCGTCGCGCCCGGTTCCTCCGCCACGGTGACCGTGCGCACCGCCACCACCACCGGCTCCGCGCAGAGCGTGGCCCTGTCCGCGTCGGGCGCGCCGTCCGGCGTGACGGTGTCCTTCGCGCCCGCCTCGGTGACCTCGGGGCAGTCCTCGACGGCCACCGTCCAGGTCGCGGCCGGCACGGTCGCCGGTACGTACACCCTGACCCTCACCGGTACCGGCTCGGTCGCGCACACCACCACCTACACCCTCACCGTGAGCGGTGGCGGCGGCGGGGAGACCACCTGGCAGCTGGGCGCGACCTACGCCGCCGGTGACGTCGTGACCTACAACGGCGTCCGCTACCGGTGCCTCCAGGGCCACACCGCCTACCCGGGCTGGGAGCCGCCGAACGTTCCCGCGCTCTGGCAGACCATCTGATCCATCCGATCCATCCGATCCACTCGGGACGGGGAGCGAGGCGGGGGACGGGCACTGAGGTGCTCGTCCCACCGCCTCGCGGTGCGTTCGCCGGGCGGCGGTCCGGGCCGGCGACCTCTACGCCTTGAGGGGTGCGGCAGCTCCGGCGGCCCGCTCGATCTTCGCGCGGTGGGCCGCACGGGCTTGCTCGTCGATCGGCTTCTCGTGTTCGGCGCGCACCCCGGTCCGGCCGTCGACGCCTTCGCGCAGGATGTCGGCGTGCCCGGTGTGCCGGACGGTCTCGCCGAGGACGTGGACCAGGACGGCGAACAGGTTGGTAGGGAGGGAGGGCTCCGGCCACCACGGCACGTGGCCGGGGGCGTCGAGGGGGAGCGCGTCGATCGTGGCGTCCGCGTGTTCCCATGTGCGCCGGTAGAACCCGAAGATCTGCTCGCGGGTCTCGTCCTCGGCCGCCCACTGGTCGCTGCCGTCGGAGTCCTGCCACCGGGGCAGCGGCTCGGGGGAGGGGCGGCCGAAGACCTCGCCGAAGTACCTGGCCTCGACGGTGGCCACGTGCTTGACCAGGCCGAGGAGGTTGGTCCCGGTCGCCGTCAGAGGCCGGCGGGCGTCGTACGCGGACAGACCGTCGAGCTTCCAGAGCAGCGCCTCGCGGTCTCGCCGCAGTCGCCCGTGCAGGGTGTCCTTGGCGAATTCGTCGATCATGCGGCGTGAACCTTCCATGAGTTGTTCTCTGTTTGTCGGAAAGGCGTGAGGGTGGGGTACGTGACGGCTCGCGGCCGAACCGACCAGTGACGGCTACCGCGCGGGAGAACCGCTCGCACGCTGTCCGGTGCCGTTCTCCGATCCCGTCGAGCGGTTCGGTACGGGGACCGGGGGAGTGGGCGCGTGCCAGGTGAGAATCCAGCCGGCGGTGAGCGCCACCGCGCCGCCCGCCAGGGCGATCGCGCCGCCTGTTCCCGTGCCCGCGGCCACCGAGCCCACGCAGACCGGCCCGACGCCCTGAAGCGTCATGCTGCCGGAGCCGAGCAGGCCGAAGGCCTGGCCCTGGCCCTCCTGTGGCAGGGCGTCCAGGAACGGCCGTTGCAGGCCGAGACCGTAGGCGTATCCGAAGCCGCTGAGCAGCAGCAGACAGGACGAGACGCCCACTCCGGGCCCGGCGGCGAAACCGATCAGCGGCAGTCCCGCCAGCGCGATCAACGGGACCACCAGCCGCTCCCGGGCGGGCGGCCGGAGCAGCCGCCCCACCAGCAGGTCTCCGACCAGCATGCCGACCGGCAGACAGCCCATCAGCACCGCGTACCAGCCGGGCGCGAGGCGGCGTTCTCCCGCGTAGGCGACGAGGAGACCTTCCGCGCCCGCGACGAACGCGGGCGGTAGCCACTGGGCCAGCATCAGTCGTCGCACGGTGCGTCCACGCAGCAGCAGGCCGGCGCCGCGCAGGCTTGCCCGGACGGCCCCGCCCTCGCCCCGAGCGCCGCCGGACTCTCCCGGCTGGAGCCTGGGCAGCCGGATGCGGATGGCGAGCGCGCAGCCGAGGTAGAGAGCGGCGCTGACCGCGAGCGCCCGGCGGGGCCCGAGTGCCGCGACGACCGCACCTCCCAGTGCCAGGCCGGACAACTGCGCGCCGGAGCCGGCGATGTTGTTCAGTGACCGGCCCAGTACGTAGGCGTCGCCCTTCAGCGACTGTGCGACCAGCCGACTCGACGCACCGTGAAACACCGGTGTGGCGAGGGAGACCAGTGCCACGACACCGAGGCTTGCCGCGATCGGCATCCGCACCAGGGCGAGCAGCAGGGCGGCGGCTGACGTCACGGCGTAGCCGCCGGTGATGAGTGCGCGGGGTGGCAGCCGGTCGGCCAGTGAGCCCAGCAACAGCGAGCCGAACAGCTGTGGGATGAAGCCGATGCCGAAGGCCACCGCGCTCAGCAGCGGGGAGCCGGTGGCCGCGAAGACCAGGACCGAGAACGTGGTGATCCGCAGCGCGTCCGCGGTGATCGAGACGGCGCGGGTCGTGAAGAGCAGCCGGAATCGCGGCTCGGCCAGCACCTCCCGGTAGGTGGCACGGTGCCGGCTCTGCGCGGGTTCGGCGGTGGGGGTCATGACGCCCAACCTCGCCGTGGTCCCGCGCCGCTCACCAATGATTCGTCGCTGGACGAATCGAAGGGGACGTCCGCGGTAGCATCCCGGGGTGCTCCGCTTCGATGTCTCCGTCGAGGACCTGCTGCGCAGCCGCTTCGCACTGTCGCCCGCGTTGGACCTCTGCCTGCTGCTGCGCTCGCTCGCCGGCCAGGACCGGCCGCTTCCGCGAGCCTGGGCCACCCGGCTCATGCCGGCCTTCGAGCGGCTTCGCCGCGAGACCGAACTGAACGCGGTCCTCGCCCTGCACACCCCGAGATCCGGGCCGAACTTCGTCGCCCCGCCCCCGCGCGGCCTCAACCAGACCTGGGCGGACGACCTGGCCACGATCCGGGCCACAACGCCGGAAGCGGCCCGCCACGAATACGCCACGGCCGCGACCGGTCCGTCCGCCCGTGATTCCCGCGTACGGGCCGTGCTGGACTCGCCGGACGCCGTCTCCAGGATCGCCGAGGCGATGGACCAGGCGTGGCACGAGCTGCTCGCCGCGGACTGGCCGCAGCTGCGCGCGATCTGCCAGCGCGATGTCGTGCACCGGGTGGGGCTGATCGGCGAACACGGATGGGCCACGACCATCGAGAGCCTGCACCCGAGCATCGCCTGGCGCGCCGGCGGCATCGAGGTCGGCCACTTCCGGCCGGTCGGAACATTCCGGCTCGCCGGCGACGGGCTCCTGCTGATCCCCTCGGTCTTCGTCGAGAACATCGGCGCCCACTTGGAAGACCCCTGGCCCAGGACCTTGGTCTATCGTGCCCGCGGCACCGGCGCTTTGTGGGGCGAAGAGGAGACCGTCCCGCGGCCCGACGCGCTGACCGCTCTGGTCGGCCGGGCCCGGGCCCGGCTGCTGCTGGCGCTGGACGCCCCGGCCAGTACCAGCCACCTCGCCCGAAGCCTCGCCATGGCACCCGGCGCGGTCGGAGACCACCTCGCCATCCTGCGCGGCGCCGGGCTGCTCGTCCGCGCCCGGTCCGGACGGTCGGTGCTCTACCGGCGTACCCCGCTCGGTGAGGCACTGGTCGCCGGTTCGGGCTGAGGGTTCGGGCCGGGGGTTCGGATCAGCCGCCCGGACGGCTGATCCGAACCCCCGGCGCCGGTCAGTTGACGGTCAGGGCCGCCGTGTTGTTCGTGAGGTCCGGGTCGAAGGTGAAGGGGAACTCGCCGAACGTGCCGTACGCGGGCTGCACGCTGACGGCACCGGTCGCGCCGGGGACCACGGTGTCGATGCGTACGGACAACGCGAACGTCCGCTGCGTGTCCGCCAGCACCCAGTACGGCATGCTGCAGTCGTATCGCGGGGCGCCCGTCCGCGTCGGGTAGAAGGTGCCGTCGAGGGCCCGCGGGGAGCAGTCGGACGGAACGCCGGTGACCGTGGTGCCCTCGGGCACGATCAGCCGGACCTTGGCGACCGGGTCGCCGGAGCCGAGGTAACCGATCCAGGCCGGGCCGTTGTTCTTGAAAGTGAGCTCGGCCGTGGCCGTGCTGCCTGCCGCACCGGAGAGGGCGTCACCGGTCACGGAGAAGTCGGCACCGCTGGTCGCGCGGATCTCGACGCTCGCGAAGTCGTTCCGCGGGTCGATGTCGTCGGCGCCGGCGCCGGGGGTGGCACCGATGTCAAGCCGCTCGTACAACGCGTGCGGGGCGAGGCGCGCCGTCAGCGGCCGGGGCAGCTCGAAGGAGTCGCCGGGCGCCAGCACCTGGTCGAACGTGCAGGTCGCCACGGTCCACGGTGCGTAGTCCTGGCCGTCCGTCGTGTTGTAGGCGCAGGCGTCGTAGCGGGTCAGGTCCGTCAGACCGTACGAGGCGGTCATCCTGACGGTGAAGCCGTTCGCGCTCTCGTTGCCGTTGTTGGTGACCTTGAACGGGATCGTCCGCTCGTCACCCGGCAGCCCTTCCGCGATGTCGTCGGCGGCGTCGACGGCCAGGTCGGGCCCGGAGCGGACGGCGAGCGTGGTGCTGAAGCTTTGGTGGGGCGCGGTGAGCGTGTCACCGGACCCGCCGGTGGCCGTCGCCTCGTAGGTGATCGTGCCCTGCGCGCCGGCCTGGGCACCGTCGGCCGCGCGCACCTTCAGGAACACCTGGTCCTCGTAGGCGTCCCCCATCGTGGGTACCACGGGGATGTCGCACACCGCGCTCGTGCCGTTCGGCGTGCAGGTGTCGGGCCAGGTCACCTCGGCGACCCCGGTGAGGCCGGAGACGTCGACGGTGAGCCGGCCGTCGGTCACCGCGAGGTTCTGGTTGTCGTGGTAGAGGCCGATCCCGAGGGTGCGGGTCTGCGGCAGACCGCCGCCGGCACCGAGCGGCAGTGCTTGCTCGTACGGGCTCTGGATCCACAACTGGTCGGTGTGCGGCGGGTCGTCGTCGGCGAACGCGGGCGCGGCGAGGCCGGCGGTCAGCAGACCGGCCGCCACCGCGACCGCGGCGCCGGATCTGATGCGTATCCGGCGTCCGGCAGAGAACAGTCTCATTGCTCCCCCAAGGGCGTGATGCGACTGACGCGCCGGTGGTCCCGGCGCACTGGAAAGATCATCCTATGGGCGGGTGATCTTGTCGCTCCTGGTTTCGGCCCTGATGCCGAGTCCTTTGCGCCGGGACGGCGACCGTCAACTCCTCGCTCCTCGGCCCCACGATCGAGTGGTCTCCCCACGCGGCATAGGGCGGAATCCCCCCGCCGCACCCCTTCCGGCCCGCGAATCGAAGGACGGAGGGTGGTGCGGCGGTGGCTGCGGGAGTGCTCCGGGACTTCTTCCGGACGTCCCCGGGACTCGGTGATCAGCAGGCGGTGTACGGCGTCTTGCTGTACCAGTCCAGCCAGGACCAGGTGGCGGGGCCGACGATGCCGTCCTGCTGGATGCCCACGCATGCCTGGAACCTCAGCACCGCGCTTTTGGTACGCGGGCCGAAGATGCCGTCGATGGCCACTTCGTAGCCGTTGCCGGGATCCATGGACAGGTTGAGCTCACACTGAAGCTCCCGCACCTCGGGGCCGGCGCTTCCCTGGCTGAGGTAGGGCTTGTTGACGCTGTAGTCGGCGCAGGGGCCGGCGACGGAAGCGGCGGACGCGCTGGTCGCGGTGGCGATGCCACCGACGCCCGCGAGCAGGGCCGCGGCGGCCAGCGTCACGACCGCCTTCTTGGCGATGGTCATCTTCAGCCTCTTGTCGGTGAGAGCGCGGCCTGGTGACCGCCGAGGTGCCTCGGGGGCATGGGTCAGCAGAAGGAGGCGCGGCTGTTGGCCAGGCGGGAGAAGGCCAGTTCGGTGGCGGGTCCGACGATGCCGTCGATCCGGCCGTTGTAGTCCCACCAGATCAGCAGCCGCTGCAGGGCCTCGATCGTGTTCGGCCCGGCTACGCCGTCGATCGCGCCGGTGTACCCCCAGGAATGCGCGAGGAGCCGCTGGATCGCCTTCCAACTGGCGTTGCCCAGTTGGCCGTCCACGACCAAGGAGCCCCAGCCGGCATGGTTCAGCCAGCACTGCATGTACTTGCCCTGGTTGGTCGTCAGGCCCAGGTTGTAGGAGGCCGCCGCCACGGACGCGGCCGAGGTCGTGGAGGTGACCGACGCCCGGGTCGGGACGGCCGCCTGGCTGGTTCCGGCCGTGGTCAGGCCGAGGCCTCCCGCCATGATGGCGATGGCGGCCAGAGAAGCGATCTTCTTCCTCACGGTGTTTCCCCCTTGTTGAATGCTGTGCGGGTCAAGCGTCGTCTGCGAGCGGAAGGGCGTCAGAGGCGTTCGCACTTCCCCCCGCCGGCGTTGCCGGTCCAGCGCCACTCCACGACGTTCCGGGTGTTGGGGCCGTAGACCCCGTCGGCCGTCTGTCCGGTCGCGCGCTGCAGCGACCTCACGGCCGCCTCGGTCTTGGCGCCGTAGACACCGTCCCTGCCGCCGACGTCCATGCCGTAGCAGAGGATCAGGGCGGCCTGGAGTGCGTCGACTGCCTCGCCACTGGAGCCCGAGCCCATGACACAGGAGGTGGACCCTCCGCTGGTCGTGGGGACGAAGACCCAGTAGGCGCCCCGGCTGATACCCGAGGACGTGGTGCAGTAGCCGTCGGCCGCCGAGGCGGCGGGAGCGCCGGCCAGGATGCCTCCGGCGGCTGCGGCGAGCGTGGTCAGGGCTGCCAAAGTGCGCTTCACGTGCGTGTTCTCCAGACGTGTCGAGGAATGGCGAAGGCGGACGACATGGCGGCCGGAGTGACGGCCGGGGTTCGTCATCGGCGCCGGGGCTTCCCTCCTGCTCCGACGACATCGAAATCTAGGCCGGAAACCGTCACCGCGCTGAACGCTCGGCGCGGGAATCATTGATGCTCAGCGCACGGAACTCGGTCGGGGTGAGCCCGAACGCCTCGCGGAAGCAGCGGCTGAAAAGCACTGGTCCGCTGAAGCCCCAGCGGGCGGCGATGGCGCTCACGGGGCGGCTGCGGAGACCGAGGTCGGCGAGGTCGGTGCGGCACCGCTCCAGGCGGCGCCGGCGGATCCGGGCGTGGACACTCTCCCCCTGGTCGTGAAAGAGCTTGTGGAGCGTGCGCACCGACATGTGGTGCCGGGCGGCGATGGCCGGCGGATTCAGTTCCGGATCGCCGAGGTTGTGCTCGATGAACGTGTGGATCCGCTGGAGCAGTGCCTGTCTCCGCACGTCGGCGGGAAGTTGGTCCTCGGCGTCCAGATGCTGGGCCAGACAGGCCGTCGCGAGGTCGGCGGCGATCGTGCCGAGGCGGTGCAGTTCCTGCGGAGTGCACGCGGCGCTGTGGGCTTCGATCGAGGTCATGTAGGACGCAAGAATCGCGGCCATGCCCGTGTTGCCCGGGATGCGGCGGGCCAGCATCCGGTCCAGGCGCTGGGGGCGCAGCGGTATGACGTTCCTGGGCAGCATCAGGATCGACACCCGCACCCGGCCGTCCTCGGCGGGCATCCGGCAGTCGGAGGGGCGCGAGGTGTCCCAGAGCATCAGGTCGCCCACTCCGGTGGTGCACTCGTTCCGGTGCTGCGTCAGCGACACGGTCCCCTTGAGAAGCAGGGCCAGCTGGTACTGCTCCGGGTCACCGCGCCGGATCATCGCGGCGGTGCGCCGCGAGCGCAGGGGCGACATGGACGCCCTCGTCGCGCGGACGTCGCCCAGGTCCAGCACCGCGGACTCGCCCTGGAATTCGGCGGGCCGCTCGCTGCTGAGCGCCGCGGGCATCACCTCGCGCGAGACGATGTCGGAGTACCAGTCCAACCGTTCTTCCGGTGGAATCCCGTCCGTTGACATGAACGACCACATACCGCGCCCCCTATGTGCTTGCCCTGGTCGGGAATCGTGAAGATTTCCGACAGGGCAGCATGATCATCCAGCGTGCTCGGCGCTTTCAAGGAGCAGCTGGTTGTCGGGGTGTTGCGGCGCTACGGGGCCTCCGGCCTGCGGAACGTGATGTGGCGGCTGAGGTCCTCGACCTGGTCCGGCTGTCGGAGGGGCGGTCTTCTCGGAGGGCGCTCGTAGGCTCCGGAAGGCGTGTCGGGTGGCAGGTACCTGTGTGGTCAGAGAGGGGCCGGGGCGGGCTGGGGGACAGAGAGCCGGCGGAGCGGGCGCGGTGGGTGCTCGATCCACTGGTGGGAGCGGGACCGCTGAGGTTCGGGATGAACCCTGACGAGGTGCAGGCGGCGCTGGGCGGTGCCTCCGGGGAGCTGCTGACCGGCAAGTCCCGGGCCGGTCGGCAGCCAAGCGTCCCGGCCGCGCGCACCGCTGCGCCGGGCCCGCTCGCAGCCGCCTCCCGCAGCCGCCACGTCCGATGGGGGGCTTACGAGGCCAGCCGCTCTTGTACGTGGTGATCGGATCCGGGCGTTCTCGTGCCGGGTTCGGGTCGGCTGATCTCGGCCCACACCGCGTCGAGGGAGAGGCCGAGGACATCGGAGATCGCCGCGATGGTCGGGAAGGCGGGGGTGGCCACGCGGCCCGTCTCGATCTTCCGGAGGGTTTCCGGTGAGACGCCTGCGGCGAGCGCGGTATCGAGCATCGAGCGCTCTCCCCTGGCCCTCCGCAGGAGGGCGCCGAGGCGCTGTCCGCGTTCGACTTCCGCGGGAGTGAGCGGCAACCTGACCATGGCCCCATTCTAATACCGGTACAGTTGGACCGGGATAGTTATTGGATGAAGGTGAGAGGTTCCACATGATCGAGATCCTGAACTCCGCGCGGCTTGAGCGGGCGAGAGGCACCGGCGCCCTGGTCGGCGAGATCCTGCACACGCTGAAGCGGCGCAGCACGGTGGGGACGAACCTGCTGGACATCGACCGGTGGGCCAAGGAGATGATCACCGAGGCGGGGGCGCAGTCCTGCTACGTCGACTACGCGCCTTCGTTCGGGCGCGGCCCGTTCGGGCACTACATCTGCACGGCCGTCAACGACGCGGTGCTCCACGGGCGGCCGCACGACTACACGCTGGCCGATGGGGATCTGCTGACCCTCGACCTCGCCGTGGCCACGGGCGGAGTGGCCGCGGACGCCGCGATCAGCTTTCTGGTGGGCAAGGCCAGGCCGGCGGAGAGCGTCGCGCTGATCGAGACGACCGAACGCGCACTCGCCGCCGGCATCGCCGCCGCCAGGCCCGGGGCACGCATCGGCGACCTCTCCCACGCCATAGGCACGGTCCTCGGCGAGGCGGGCTACCCGATCAACACCGAGTTCGGCGGCCACGGCATCGGCTCGACCATGCACCAGGATCCGCACGTCGCGAACACCGGGCGGCCCGGCCGCGGCTACCAGCTGCGCCCCGGACTGCTGCTCGCCCTGGAACCCTGGGTCATGGCCGACACCGCCACTCTCGTCACCGACGCGGATGGCTGGACGCTGCGCAGCGCGACGGGCTGCCGGACCGCGCACAGCGAGCACACCATCGCCATCACCGAGACCGGCGCCGAGATTCTCACCCTGCCGAAGCAGGCACGGCCGTGAGGCTGGAGCCGTCGTATCGAGCCTTCGTGTTCCTCGTCTCCAAGCCCCCAGCAGACAGATGATGGTCCCAGGCCTCTCGCGGGGGAACCGGGTCCGCCGTTTCGCGACGGGGCCCGGTTCGTCTTCAGGCGGCGGTGCCCGTCCCCTGGCGGTCCGGCGGAGGGCCCGGCTAGCCTCGCCCCGCGTGGACGTTCACGAGGCGGTGGCCGGCCGTGGGGGCCAGGCACGGGGGTCGAGGATTCCGAGGACGTACGCGCGGGCGGCGAGGGCCGGCCTGGTCGCGGCGCCCAGTTGCTCCCGGAGCCGGCTGAGGTGGTAGTCGACCGTCTGCCGTGAGAGCCCCAGCGAGGCCGCGATCTCGCCGTTGGTGCTCCCTCCCGCGAGGAGGGACAGGATGCGGATCTGCGCGGCGGTGAGCGGCGGGTGGGGCTCGTGGGCGACGCTCTGGTGGGTGACGACGGCCCACACGTGCGAGACATGGCCGGCGGGTCCGCTCACCGCGGCCAGATGGAGCCGCGCCCGGCGCTGGCGTCCCAGGGTGTCGAGGAGTACGGCGGAGGTCTCCGCCCGCCTGATGCGGCGGGTGATCAGCCCCTCCCACGCGCGGCGCAGGGGGCGGAGGTCGGACGTATCGGCGACCAGGGTGTGGGCGCGGCGGCCGATGAGGTCGGACAGGCGCGACCGGAGCAGTTCGGCGGTGGCCGTGCCCGCCTGTTCGATACGGCCGTCGGCCGAGAGCAGCGCGCAGGGCAGGCCGCTGTGATCGCGCAGGGCCTTCAGGCTCTCCTCGGCCTCGCGGCGCTGGTCCATCGCCCGCGCGTGCTCGGTGATGTCGACGTAGATTCCGGCCACGCAGGTCTCGCCGTTCTCCTGGACGGGAAAGCGATGGCCGGCCGCCTGTCCCGTGCCGCCGTCCTTGCGGTGGTAGCGCAGGTGGTGGCGCACCGGCCTGCCCTGGCTGAGTATCTCCTGGTCCAGGGCGCGGAACTGGGCGGCGTCGGCGGGGGTGTCGAGGTCCTCGATGCGGCGGCCGACGATCCGCTCCGGTGTGGTGCCGTAGAGATGGGCGTAGGAGTGGTTGGCCCATAAGTAGCGTCCGTCGCGGTCGCGGAGGAAGGCCGCGGCCGGGGCGAGGTCGGCGAACTCCGCGAAGGCGGCGTACCGCCGGCCGGCCGCGGGCTGCGCTCCGGTCTCCACGGCGATTCCTCGGGCGCGGCCAAATCCCGGGCGCTCGCCCGCCGGCCAGTGCACCTGGAAGGTCCGGCCGTCGAACCGGACGACACGGTGCGGCTCGTCGAGCGGGGATCCCGGAACGGACGTCTCCTGGCGCGCGTGGTCCAGGAAGCGCCGCGCGGCGGACGGATCGGCGAAGGCGCCGCCGCCCCAATCCGCCAGGTGCGACCGCTCGTCGGTCTCCCACCAGAACAGGGGGAGGCGCTCCATGAGTGCGCGGATACCGGAATCGTTCACGATTGCCTTTCCTTCACGTCATCGCCGTACGTCGGAAGGTGATCTTGCGATGCCTTTCCCGGGCCGGCCTCATCCATGCTCGGTTATCGGCCGACTGCGACGCGTGAGCGCGCCCCCGTACGAGGCACCTCCCGTGGGCCCGGAACCTCCCTCCTCGTGCGAGGCGTTCCGCGACTCAGGCATTTGCCTGATTCCGCGGTCGTCTCTTGTGGCACTTCCGGGGTCCACCGTCTGATTCCCTTGAACTCGCCGCCGCGCCCGCCGGGTTCTACGCGGGTTGCGTCCGGAGGCCCGGTCAAGGGCCGGCCGATCACGCGGCGGGGCCGGGCCATCCGCCCGACGCCCCCGACGGACAAAGCGACAGGAGACGAACTTCAGTGAGCACAGTGCTGTTGGTGCATGCCAAGGGTGGTCCGCCGCTCGGCCATGTCCTGGCGCGGGCGGCGGCGAGAGCGGACGTCCACCTGCTGGCGCTCAGTGAGCTTCCGCCGACGGTCGTCGCGTCCGCGAACAGGCTCTGCGCCTCGGTCGTGAGGCCGACCGAGACGGAGCGGTCCGACCTGGTCGCCCTGATCGTCTCGCGGGCCGAAGCCGTGGGAGCGGACGCCGTCCTCACTTTCTCGGAGTACGCGGTCGTGGCCGTCGCCGAGGCCTGTGAGGCGCTCGCTCTCCCCGGGGCGGGAGCCGCCGCCGCGCTCGCCCGCGACAAGCGGCGGATGCGGCAGACCTGGCACCGGAACGGCCTGCCGCAGCCCGCGTTCCACCCCGTCACCACGCGGACGGACCTCCACGAGGCCGCCGCCGTCCTGCCCGTGCCCATGCTGCTGAAGGCGGCCTGGAGCGCGGGGTCCACCGCCCACCAGATCATCGGTTCCCCTCGGGAAGCCGACGCCGCGTGGCAGCGCTCACGCGCGACGATGGCCGAATCCGCCCAGCTGGGCTTCGCCGAACTCCATGTGGCCGAGGCCGACGCGCAGTACGTGGTGGAGGAGATCGTGACCGGCGACGCCACGCGGTGGTTCGACGACCCCGGCTGGGGCGATTACGTCAGCGTCGAGGGCGTCGTGACGGACGGCGTCTTCCGTCCGGTCTGCGTCAGCGGCCGGATGCCGACGGTCGAGCCGTTCACCGAGCGGGCCTCCCTCACCCCCGCGTTACTTCCCCCGAACCTCCAGGACCGTGTCGTGGACCTCGCCCGGGACGCCGTCGACGCCCTCGGCCTGCGCGACTGCGGCACCCACACCGAGATCAAGCTCGGCCCCGACGGGCGCATGTGGCTGATCGAGACCGCCGCCCGGCTCGGCGGCGCGATGACCGTCCCGCAGATCGAGGAGGTCTTCGGGCTCGACCTCGTCGGCATGCTCGTGGACCACCTCCTGGGCCGCCCGGTCGACTGGCCCGAGCGTGCCCTCGGCCCCGAGCAGGCACGGGGCGCCGCCGGTTCCCTCGTGGTCCTCGCGGTGGACGGCCAGGGCGAGGCCTGGCCGGACCGCCGGGTGTGGGACTTTTCCGTGGTACGGGAGACCGTCGCGCTGAGCGAGGGCGCCACTCTGTCGGTGGTACCGGAGAGTTCGCTGCCGGACGGCACCACCGTGCCGGTCTACGACCCCGCGGGCGGGGCCAACACGATGGCGGCCCTGTGCCTGCTCTCGGCCCCCGACGCGCGGACCGTGCTCCACGACTTCACGACGCTGATCGACGCGCTGCCCACGGTGCTGCCGTCCGACGGCCACGCCGCGACCCGATCCGTGTCCACCGTACGATCCGTGTCCACCGTACGACCCGTGCCCGCGGCACCCGGACCCGTGGCCGCACCCCGATCCGGGTCCGCCGAGCGATCTGCGCCCGCACCCCGACCCGTGTGCGCCGCCCCGGAGCCCGAGGGAGCCCCCGCATGAGCACGGTCGCTCTTCCCGCCGACGAGGCGGAACACGCCGTCGACCGTACGGTCATCGGCGAGAACCTCTCCCTGCCGCTGTTCCGTACCCTGTCCGGGGTCCTGGCCGGTCATCCGTACCTCAAAGTCGTCGTCGACCGCGCCGAGTCCACCTGGCACCTGCTGGACACGGCCGTGCATCCCTTCCACGTCGACTACATAGCCACCCGGGTCCTCGGTATGGACGTCGCCGAACTCGACGCCACTCTCGACGAGTTCAACGCGTCCGTCTACATGGACCGCGGGCGCCGTTTCCTCCTCGGAGTGCTCTCCCTGCACACCGACGGGGACACGGACGGCCGCGAGCGGACCTTCCTCGTGCTGGAGACGACCGAGGCCGACACCATGCACGGCGAACTGCTGGAGTTCTTCTACTCCTTCGTCCGCGAGCGCCTCGACGGCAGACTGCCGCTGTTGCTCAAGCCGGCCAACCACGCCCAGGAGGAGGAACTCGCCGCGATCAGCGAGCAGCGGGTGCCGCGTATCCTCGGCCACCAGCTCTTCGGCACCAGGACCCGCACGCCGCTCAACCCCGGGGAGGCGACCGGCCGACTGCACTGCTTCCGGACCGTGGAGGAGTACCAGGCGGCGGCGGGCGGACTCGGCTGGTCGGACATCGTCGCCATGCCCTGCCTGCCGGACGACGTGCGGAGAGTGGCCGGATTCATCAACACCATGCCGATCACTCCGCTCTCCCACACCAATCTCCTCGCCTCCGGGTGGGGCATCCCCAACGCGATCGTCCGCGACCTGGACCAGCTCGTCGAGAAGGACGGCCTGGACGGCGCCTGGGTCCGCTACCGGGTACGCGAGGACGAGATCACCCTGGAGCGGATGGAGGAGGTTCCGGAGCTGCGGGCCCCGGCCTGGCACCAGCAGCGCATCCGGCTGGAACCACCGCTCCTGGAGGACGCCCCCGTGCTCTCCCTGCACCGGCTGCGCGGCACCGACCGGGACCGCTACGGCACCAAGGCGGCCAACCTCGGGGAGCTGCATCACGTACTCGACAGCCGCACGGCCGATCTCACCGCGTTCCACGGCCGCCCCCGCCCGCCACGGGAGAACCTGTACGGACATCTCGCGGCCCGGCTCGGCCTGCACGGGCAGCCCTCAGCCGTGGAACTCCGCGCGGCCGCGGCCTCGTTCGTGGCCGAGACCGTCGAGGCACCCGAGGGCGTCGCCCTGCCGTTCTCTCTCATGCACCGCTTCCTCATCTCCTCCCCGGCGCTCCAACAGGGCATCGGCAAGCTGAAGATGGCGCTCGAACTCGACGCCACCGACGTGCTCGACTCGCTCTGCCTGCAGCTCCAGCAGCTCGTCCGGAACACCCCGATGCCCGACTCCGTCGCTCAGGAGATCACCCGGGCCTGCCGCGCCCCGCTCGCCGCGGGCGGCCGCCTCGTGGTGCGCTCGTCCTCCAACGCCGAAGACCTGCCCGGCTTTTCCGCGGCCGGTGTCTACGACTCCGTCACCGCCGTGCACGGTGCGGGCCAACTCCTTGATGCCGTACGGCAGGTGTGGGCCTCGCTGCTCTCCCCGCGCAGCGTGCGGCTGCGCCACCAGGTGGGCATCTCCTCGGACGAGACGTACATGGGCGTGATCATCCAGGCGTACGTCCCGGCCGTCCTCGGCGGCGTCCTGGTGACCTGCAATCCGACCCGGCGCGAGGACTTCCGCAACGTCTACCTCAACTGCTCGCCGGGATCGCCCGAGCAGGTCGTCGAGGGCAGGATCCTTCCGCAGCAGTTCCTCTACAACACCGTCGAGGGAGGCGGGCGTACCGTCGCCCTCGGTTCCTCGAGTGAGCCGCTGCCCGCCGCCACACGAGCCCGGCTGGCGGACCTCTCCCTGACCGGGCGGCTGCTGCAGTCCCACTTCGGCGCGCCCGGGGTGGACAGCCCGCTGGACATCGAGTGGCTGCTCACCGACCAAGGCGGCTTCCGCCTGGTCCAGATCCGCCCCTACGCGCTGTGAGCCGCCCCCGCCTCCCGCGCCCCGCCGGCGCGTCAACGCTCGCCGCCGGCTCCCTGACCGGCACCGCCCGGCGCGTCATCCGGCTCAATCACGGCTTTCAGCTCCTGTTCAACCTGCTGTGGTGGATGCCGGTCTTCTACGCCTATCAGAAGGACGCCGGCCTCTCCGACGGGCAGATCTTCGGCATCCAGAGCATCTACTACGTGGCCTTCTGCCTCTTCGAGGTCCCGACCGGGCTGATCGCCGACCGCATCGGCACGCGCAACTGCCTGTGGGCCGGCGCCGTCGTGATGACGGCGGCGAACCTCACCCCGGTCTTCAGTGCCTCGTACACCGGCTTCCTCGTCCACTTCCTGGCCATCGCCGCAGGCCGCTCGCTTACTTCGGGAGCGGCCAGCGCCTATCTGTACGACGGACTGCGCGCCGAGGGGTGCGAGGAGCACTACCTGAAGGCGGAGGGCACGGCCCGGGCGCTCGGACTGGCCGCGAAGGTCGTGTGCTGGCCACTGGTCGGTCCGCTGATGTCCCTGGCCCACCCCGCTCCGTATCTTCTGAGCGCCGTGAGCGCGGCCGGCTCCCTGGCCTGCGTCCTGGCTCTGCCCCGCGCGGCCACCTCCGCCGCGGCACGGCGTACGGACGGGCCGGGCCGCTCGGGCGGGGGCGGAACGGCCAAGCGCGGGCGCGGCGGTTCGCTGGGCGAGGCGAAGGCCGCGCTGCGCGGCCTCGCCGCCTCACCGTGGCTGGTCCTGGTGATGGTGCAGGGCGTGGCCGTGTTCACGCTGTCCAGGATCTGCCAGGTGAACCTCTTCCAGCCGATCCTGCTCGACCACGGCATCGGCGAGGCCTCGCACGGCACGGTGCTCGCCGCCATGACGGTGGCGGAGGCCGTGGGCTCGGCGCGGCCCCAGTGGCTCGGGCGCCGGCTGTCCCCGGTCGCCTGGGTGTCCGTCCTCAGTCTCGTCCTCGCGGGCACCCTGGCGGGCATCACACTTGGCGGGCCCTGGACGGTCGTCACCCTGCTCTGTCTCTTCGCCGCCGCCGCCGGATTTGCGTATCCGATCCAGCGCAAGCTGGTCAACGACGCCGTGCCCGCCGGCGCTCCGCGGGCGACGCTCCTGTCGGTCGAGTCGATCGTGGACCGAGGGGTGTGCGCCCTCGCGGCCGTCGCCGTGGGCGCCTACCTCTCCGCCGGACGCCTGGACGCCCTGCTCTGGCACAGCGCCCTGGCGAGCGCGGTCCTGCTCGGCGTGTTCCAACTGGTGCTGCGCGCCCGGGCGATGCGGTACGGCCCCGGGGGAGCGGAGGAGCCGCGGACGCCGGAACCGCACCCCAAGGCCGTCGTGTAGGAGGGGCTCACGCCCGCGCTCTCTCGCTGGGCGCGGGCGCGGGCATGGGCGTGGGGGGCGGGATGGAGGCGGGCGTGGACCCGCGGCGATCCGTGCGGGCGCGTCAGCGGGAGCCGTGCGCCAGTCGTTTGATCACGCGGACCGGGAGGTAGGCGGGACGAGACGGCAGCCCCGTCTGGTAGGCCAGGTAACCGAGCGAGACCGCGACGTCGGTCTCCGCGGACGTCTCCGCCTCGTAGACCAGCCGGCAGCCGTGTGCCCGCGTCCTGGCGCGCTCCCAGAGGACGGGCGCCGGCTTGCGCTCCGCCTCGGTGCGCGGAGTGAGGATCCGGTCGCCGAAGTCCTCCCAGGCGAAGGGAACGGAACCCTTCCAGGACCCGTCGATCTCCTTCTTCAGGGTGGCGGCACGCTCGGCGTCCGTCGCGCCCCAGGAGGACGGCACGTTGGTGATCAGCCCGACCTTGATGTGCCGTTCCCGCAGCGTGCGCAGATAGGCGGCCGCGCCGGGCAGGTAGCCGATGCGGGAGTCCTCGTCCGTGTGCACCAGGGTCTCGCCCAGGTCGAAATAGACGACGGCGCATCCGCGCGAGGCCGCCGTCCCTGCCCCGGCCGCGGCGGCGGGCGCCGTGTCCGACGGCGCGGCCGCGCTCGCCGAGGTTCCCAGCGTGGCCGACGCCATCGCGGCGCCCAGAATCGCGAGACCGGTACGGCGTAAGCCACGGAAGGACAGTCTGTTCATGGCGGTTCATGCCTCTCTTTGACGCGTCGCACAGGTGCTTCCATGTCAGGTACGTGACAACCGGATGCCTGGGGCACCCCTGTGGCCCCGCGTGCTCGAGAGAACTTCCCCTCAAGAGCCACTCCTATCCACCCCATCCCGCGCGTGTGTCAACTCGTCCTTGCCGAGCGGGGTGAACCCTTCAGCGGCTGCCGACCACGGGGACGAACAGTGTTTCCTCGTCCGCCTCCGGTCGGGGCCCTCGCCCGTTCACGGCAGGGCCCGGCGTGACGGCGTCAGACCGGCCTCGTACGCGACGATGGCCGCCTCCACCCGGTTGCGCGCGCCCAGCTTCGAGAGCACCGCGCTGACGTGGGCCTTCACCGTGCCTTCGACCAGGTGCAGACCGCTCGCGATCTCCGCGTTGGACTGCCCGGCCCCGAGTCCGGCCAGTACCTGGCGTTCCCGTTCCGTGAGCCGCTCCAGCGAGCGGTGGGGGTGTGCCGCCCGGTGGGCGCGCATCCCGGTGATGACGCGGCCGGCGACTCTGGGGGACAGGTAGGCGCCGCCGGCGCCCACGGCCCGTACGCCGTTGAGGAGTTCCCTCGGATCGTCGGCCTTCAGCAGGAAGCCGTCGGCGCCTTCCTCCAGGGCGCGGGTGATGTACTCGTCCTGGCCGAAGGTGGTCAGCATGATCACACCGACCGCGGCCGACTCCTGGTGGAGCCGCGCGGCCGCCGTCAGCCCGTCCATGCCGGGCATCTGGATGTCCAGCAGGACCACGTCCGGACGGTGCCGGCGGGTCAGCGCGAGGGCCTCGTGCCCGTTGCTCGCCTCGGCGACCACTACGACGTGCGGGTCCCTGGCCAGGACGGCCAGCACCCCGGCGCGGACCAACGCCTCGTCGTCGGCCACAAGGACCCGGACCGGCCGACTGCCGGGTGACGTCTCTTCCACACGGCGAGCCTACGGCCGACGCGCCATCGCGCGGATGCCGAGTGCCCGAGATCCACCCAGGGGCGGAGGGCACCCCTGACGAAAGGCAGGACGCCGCTGCCGTTCGACCGGTGGGAGCGGGCGCCGCGGACTCCTAGCGTCGCTTCCGTACGGGAAACGGGGCAGCCGCTCCGGGCCGGCCGCACGTCGGCGTGCGGCCCGTCACTGTCACCGTCACCACAGCCGTCACCTTTCGCGAGCTGTATTCCGCGGTCCGTGACCGACACGAAGGAATTCCGTGATCACCCTCCGGGGACTGACCAAACGCTACGGCGGCACCCTCGCCGTGGACGAGCTGACATTCGATGTCCGGGCCGGCCACGTGACCGGTTTCCTCGGCCCCAACGGGGCCGGGAAGTCCACCACCATGCGCATGATTCTGGGCCTGGACCATCCCACGCGCGGGCAGGCCCTGATCGCCGGGCGGCGCTACGCGGACCTGCGCAGGCCGCTGTGCGCGGTCGGCGCGATGCTGGATGCCCGGGCCGTCCACCCGGCCCGCTCCGGCCGTACGCATCTGATCGCCCAGGCCCGGTCGAACGGCATCCCGCCGCGTCGCGTGGACGAGGTGCTGGAGCGGGTGGGCCTGGCCAAGGCGGCCCGCCGGCCCGCGGGCACGTACTCGCTCGGCATGAGCGGGCGGCTCGGGGTGGCGGGCGCGCTGCTCGGCGATCCGCCGGTGCTCGTCCTGGACGAGCCGGTCAACGGTCTCGATCCGGACGGTGTGCGGTGGATTCGCGGGCTCGTCCGCGAACAGGCGGCGCAGGGCCGCACCGTGTTCCTCTCCAGCCATCTGATGAGCGAGATGCAGCTGACGGCCGACCATCTCGTCGTCATCGGACGCGGGCGGTTGCTGAGCGACACCTCCATGACCGAGTTCCTGGCCGCTGCCTCTCCCGCGTCGGCGCGCGCCGTGGTGCCCGACCCCGAGGAAAGGGCGACGCTGGTCCGCCGCCTCATGGCGGCTGACAGGGTGACCGTCGAGACCTCCGAGTCCGGCGAACTCACCGTCGAGGGCCGCACCGCGGCCGAGATCGGCGACCTGGCCCACCACTGCCGGGTCCGGTTGCACCAGCTGAGCGACGTCCGGGTCTCGCTGGAGCAGGCGTACATGGACCTGACCGCGCGCAGCGTCGAGTACACGACGGGCGGCGGCGCCGCGGACACGAATGCCGCGGACACGAATGCCGCGGACACGAATGCCGCGGATACGAATGCCGTGGACATGAACGCCGCGCTCGCGGCGCCGAACGAAGGGGGACGACCGTGACCACCCTGACGACATCCGCCAGGCGCGAGGACCCGCCCCCCGGCGTCCCCGGCGCTCCCGACCGAGGCGCACCCGGAGCGTTCGCCGGGGCCGTCGCCGGCGAGTGGACCAAGCTGTGGTCCGTCCGAGCCCCCTATCTCTGTCTTCTGGCGGGTCTCGCGATCACCGGTGTCTTCACCTACTACTACGCCTCGATCGCCCGCATCAACGAGCATCCGGTACAGCCCGTCGGGAACGCGGCGGCCTCCTCCGCCGTCCTCGTCCAGTTCACGGTCGTCGTCCTGGCCACGGTCGCGGTCACCTCCGAGTACGCGACGGGCAGTGTGCGGGCCTCTCTCCTGTCGGTTCCACGGCGGCACCGGGTCCACGCCGCGAAGGCACTGGTGGCGGCGGTGGTGGCGTTCGTCGCCGGGACCACGTTCGCCGTCGTGGGCACGGCGGTGGCCTGGACGGGGTTCGGGGGCCGGGCCTCCTTCGAAGCCGGCCCGACTGCCCTTCAAGTCCTCGCGGTCGGTCTCTACTACGCCCTGGTCGCGGTGCTGACCGTCGGGGTGGCCTTCGCCACGCGCCATCCGGCCGGCGCGCTCTCGATCCTCGCCACCCTCCTGTGGGCGCTGCCCAGCATCCTCCTGGGCCTGGGCGGCCCGGCACTCGCCGTCCTCAACGACCAGCTCCCGCACGGTGCGGGGGAGCACTTCATGCGCCCCGCCGCCGACGCGCCGTACGGACCGGTGCCGGCCGTCCTGATCGTGGCGGCGTGGGCCGTGGCCGCGCACCTGATCGGCCTCTACGTACTGCGTCGACGGGACGCCTGACTCCGACGCCGTGGCCGTTCCAGGCCCTCGGCGGGCCCACTCCCGCACCGGGCGTCGGGACCGTCCCGCAGAATCGACCCGGAAGGCAAGGACATACACCGGAAGGACGGTCGACGCACCATGCCGTACCTGCGCATGCCCCCGGCCAGACGGGTGTGCGGCGACGCGGCCCTGTGGAGCGTGCTCGCCGCTGCCACCGGCTACGGGTTCCGGGACGCGGGCGCGTCGGCCTCGCCGGTCTGGGACTTGAGCCTCCCGTTGGCCGTCCTGGCGATTGCCGTACCGCTGTCCCGGCGCCGGCCGGGGACCGCGGTCGTCCTGGTCAACGGACTGTGCGCGCTGGGAATGGCCGACCCGGCGACCCCCGCCAACGCCCAGGTCCTCTCGCTGGCCGCACTCAGCTGTCTGCTGGGGGCCCGGGTCGCCGCGGCGCGACGCCCGCTCCTCGTCCTGTCCGGCTGTCTCGCCCTCGATCTCGTGACGTGCGCGGTGCTCCGGACGCAGGCCGTGTGGTGGTTCTACGCGCTGACCGTGCTTCCCGCCGCCCTCCTGCTGCCCTGGCTGGCCGGACGGCACCGGCGCGGCCGGCGCGAACTGGTGCGAGAGGGCTGGCGGCTGGCCCGAAGCCTGGAGGAGCGCCAGCACCTGGTCGCCGAGCGGGCGCGGCTGACCGAACGCGCGGACATCGCGGCCGACATGCACGATTCCCTCGGACACGTGCTGAGCCTGGTCGCCCTGCGCGCCGGAGCCCTGGAACTCTCTCCCGACCTCACCGACCGCGACCGCGCCGACCTCGCCGACCTGCGCGGGACGATCGCGGACGCCGTGGAGCAGCTACGCGAGACCGTCGCGGTCCTGCATGACCCGGCCGGAACGGAACCGGGGGCGGGCCTGCCCCTCACCGACACCGTCGAGGACCTCCTCGCACGGGCGGTCGCGTCGGGGGTGCCGGTGCGCTGGGAGCGGCGCGGGGCGATGCCCGTGCTGTCCCCGTTGGTCCGACGGGGCATGTACCGGGCCGTGCAGGAGGCACTCACCAACGCGGTGAAGCACGCGCCTGACGGGGAGATCCGGGTGCGGATCTCGCACGAGGCCGACCGTACCCGCGTGAACGTCGTGAACACCGCTCCCTCCGGCGACCGGCCGGTGTGCGCGGCCGAAGGCCCGACGATCGGCGCCGGGGGCAGAGGTCTGACGGGGCTCAGGGAGCGGGTGACGGTGCTCGGCGGTTCGTTGTGGACCGGCCCGTACCAGGGCGGATTCCGTGTCACCGCGGTCCTCCCACACCAGGTCGCGGCCTCTCCGGATACGGCGGCGTCGCGGCCGGAGACTCCGCCCGCTCTCCTCGGGCCGGGTCCAGGGGCCGCCTACCCGGCCCCCGGTACGGACACCGGCACACCGGACACCGGCACACCGGAGTCCGTCGCACGCCTCGCCTCCGTACGGAGTGCCGCCCGCCGCCGCTCCGTCGCCGCCTTCGTGGCTCCCGCCGTCGCCGCCGCCTTCTTCGTACCCGCAGCCGTCTACCTGGCCTGGCAGTTGACGACCAGCGTGCTTCCCCCGTCCCGGTTCGACGAGCTGCCCCTCGGCCGCCCGCGTGCCGAACTCGCCGCCTTGCTGCCGGACAACGCCTACCCGTACCCACCCGACCATGCCCGCTCCGCACCTCAACCGCCGGGCACGCGTTGCGAGTTCTACCGGTCCGGCCGCGACCTGTTGACCGAGGTCGACCTCTACCGGCTCTGCTGGTCGGGCGACACGCTGGCGACGAAGGACACCGTGCCCGCGAGCCGGCCGACGGCCCCGTGACATCCTTCGGCACCCTGAGGAGGAGCTGAACCGGATCGACTCAGGGCTGGTGAAGTGCGGGTATCGACTCGCGGGTCGAGCGACGTGGAGCGAGAGGACGAGAAGACGTGGACGTGTACGAGGCCGTGGACAGTCGCCGGGCCGTACGGGCGTTCAGCGACGAGCCGGTACCCAAGGACGTACTCGAACGGGTCCTGGCGGCGGCGTCGCGGGCTCCGTCGAGCGGGAACCTCCAGCCGTGGCGGGTGTACGTCGTCACCGGCGAGCCCTTGGCCGAGCTGAAGGGGCGCGCGACGGCCAGGGCCCTGGCGGGAGACCCGGGTGACGAGCGGGAGTATCCGATGTACCCGGCGGAACTGACCTCGCCTCACGTGGACCGCTTCGCCGCCGCGGCCGCCCAGCGCTACAAGGCGCTGGGCATCGAGCGTGACGACCCCGACAGGCCCATGAAGATCGCCGCGCTGAACTCGGGGGCGTTCGGGGCGCCGGTCGTCCTGTTCTGCTGTCTGGACCGGACGATGGGGCCCGGGCAGTGGGGGGACGCGGGGATGTACCTCCAGACGGTCATGCTGCTGCTGAGGGCGGAAGGACTGCACAGCTGCCCGCAGGTGATGTGGACGATGTACCACAAGACCGTCGGCCGGGCGGTCGGGGCCGATGACGGGCTCGTCTTGTTCTGCGGCGTGTCGGTGGGGTTCGAGAAGGCGGGCGCGCCACGGCTGCGCACCGGGCGGGCGGACCTGACGGAGACAGTGAGCTTCATCGGTATGTGACCATCGGGCGGTCGGACCTGCGGGATCAGCGGGCGCGACCGCCTCCGTATCCGCGTACGCGCCGGCCGAAAGCGACCGCAGGCCGGCTCTCTCAAGGACTGGAGCAATGACCACACCCCTCACCCTCGGCGCCTTCGACTCACTCCGCTGTGATGCCGTGTCGGACCAGGAGGCCCTGGGCCGGCTCTACGTACTCCCCAGTGACGCGGCCGTGCGCAAGCAGATGTCCGAACTCACCGAACAGACCCGGAAGTTGATCGCCTGCTCGTCGCTGGTCCTGGTCGCCAGCGCGGATGCCGAGGGCAACTGCGACGTCTCCCCGCGGGGCGGGCCCGCCGGGTTCGTCTCCGTTCTGGACGCGCGGACGGTGGCGATACCGGACGCGACCGGCAACAAGCGTCTGGACACCCTGCGAAACGTGATCGCCACCGGACGTGCCGGGCTGCTGTTCGTCATCCCGGGGCGCACCACGACGCTCAGGGTGAACGGCCGGGCCTGCGTCTCCACCCGCCCGGAGCTGCTGTCGCAGCTGACCGCCGTGGGGAAGCCGCCGGCGAGTGCGCTGGTGGTGGGGATCGAGGAGGTCTACCCGCACTGCCCCAAGTCGCTCATGCGCAGCGGGGCCTGGCAGCCGGAGCAGTGGCTGCCGGTGGATGTCCAGCCGACCTCGGCCGAGGTGACACTGGCACAGCTGCGGAGGCCGGAACTGACGATCGCCGACATCGAGCGGGCGGAGGAGGAATCGCTGAAGTACCGGTACGAGTAGGCGGACGACCAGCGCTTGAACCACCATCCCGCCCGGCGCGGATGCCTCGTGGTCGCGTCCGCGGCCGTGTCCGCGCGGTGGGAAGGCCGGCGCGCGGCGCGGGAGCCGATCCCACACCGCCCTGTGACGCGCGTGTGCGCATGGACGGGACAAGTCCTGTGCGGCGCCGTATCGTTGGAACGCTCGACGGGAGGGGGACTCGGTGGAGCAACGCCAAGCTGTCCTGTTACCGCGGTACGCGGAGGACATGCCGACCCGCGAACTGTGCGGTTGGACGTACCGCGGAACCGAGTTCGCGGACGCGGTGACGAAGCTGTTCGTGATGGAGCGGTTCAGGGCCCATGGCCGGCCGCAGGGCCTCGACCTCGTCGCCGTGGTCCGGCACGCGCGCCGAGCGCGGCGGCTGCACCTGTTCCGCGACATCACGCTCTCGCTCTGCCTGATCGTCATGGCGGCGGGCGTGGTGGGAATGGTCGCGGCCCTGATCGTCCGGGACATGGCGCGTCTGACCGACTGTCTCCGGCTCGCCCTGTACGCCCTCCTGCCGGCGGCCGTCCTCGCGTATGTCTGGAACTGGGTCCTGAGCCGGTTCCAGCAGGCCGTCCATTGGGGAGACGCCCGCCCGCGGGACGGCGCGGGGCCGGTGGACGCCGTGCTGGAGTCGGATCTGGAGGCGCTGGAAGCCGCGAACGTGGCCCTGTACCGGTCGAAGGGGCGCGGCGGCGAGGAGCCGTTCGTCGACAGCGGCGTCCTCGTACTGCAGCGGACCTGGCCGAGCATCGACATCAGCCGGCCCGCCCCCGGGGACGGTGCCGACCGGCCGGACGTGACCGAGCTGAAGCCGGCCGAACTGCACGCGTACATGGCCGAGCACCTGCCCCAGGCCGCCGGACTCGACGGGCTGCGGGCCTGCAACCGCCTGTACGTGCAGGGGGACCGCGTACGCGACATCGACGGGGGAGCGCTGTTCGGCAAAGGCCGACGCCGACCGCTGGTGAACATCGACACGACCCTCGTCGACGAGGGCATCACGGCCGCGAGCATGGCGATGCGCACCTACCTCACCCTGGAGCTGGTCGGGTCCGGCGGTTCCTACGTCGTGACGATGCACGTCCGCGCCCGGGTCTCGAAGTCACAGCTGTCCTGGCAGCTGGCCGCCTCCTACGTCCCCCCGGTGAACGCGGCCTTCGGCGGCCGCCCCATGGGCTGGGCGGAGACGGCCTGGCGCGCGCTGGGCCTCACCCGCACGCGGTTTCGCGCCGATCTGTTCGGGTCGCCCGGCCGGGTCCTCGGCCGGCCGGCGCGACACCTGGCCAACGGCTTCCGGCTGCTGTGGCGCAGCCACCGCGTCCGGCGGCCTCACGGTTACTTCGACTACGGCGCCTCCGGGACGCTGCGCGCGGCCGTGTCCGATCCCGACCGCAGCCATGACCTGACGCAGCGGATGGATGCCCAGCTCGCCCTGCAACGCATGCAGGAAGCCCTGCTCACGCTGACGGAACGGTTCCTGAAGGAACACGGCATCGACACCTCCGGCCTGCGCGACACCCGCGGCACCATCACCCTGCAGACGTACAACTTCAGCGGCCCGATCCACGGCCAGAACATCTTCGGGGACGGCGGCACCAACATCCTCACCGGCATGGGCTCCTCCGCCGGGGACCCGGGACAAGCCGCCCAGGGGACGCCGCCGGTTCCGTCCGGCAGCGCCGCGGGACCGGCGGGCACCTGAGCGGGGCACCGGTCCGGCGCCCGCGACCGATCGACGAGAGGCAGCGATGAGCACCTACAGGTTCGACAACGTCGAAATCCACGGCGGACGGCAGCAGTTCGGCGACGGTACGGTCAGCGTGACTGCCGACAGCCTGGAAGCGGCCCTTCTGATCGCCGGCGTCCTGGTCGGCCGGGTCGTCGCGGAACAGCCGGACCAGACACGGGAGGCCGAAGCGCTGCGCGACGAACTGGCCACCACCGCCTCACCACAGGCACTGGACGGCTCCCGCGTGCGGTCCTGGCTGGCCACGATCAGCACGGGAGCCACCACGGGCGGCGCTGTGGTGGTGCTCCTGGAGGAGTTGAAGAGGCTGCTGGGCCTGTGACCGCCACACCGGCGACGGGGAGGGGAGGGCGCGCGGCCCCCTGGAGCCCCGAGCCCGAACGCTGCCCGGGCGGGCTCAGTGAGATCCACGGGTGTCCTGGATACGACGTCGTACGCGCACAGGGAACCGCCGGGCGCTACCGGACGCCGGTCTCCGGCCGGACGTGCCGTGCTTCATGGACTGCGTGGTGTCCGTGTCCGACGATCCACGGGACGCGGCGCGTACGTGGGTGCGGACGGCGGGCGCCTGCCTGCTGGAACTCCTCGACCGCCGCGAGCACTTCGCGGACCACGCGGGCCCCGACGAAGAGCGCGCCCTCCTCCTCACCGCCGGTATCCCCCTGGACCAGGAGATACCGGACCGGGAAGTTCCGCTCCCACCCCACATGCTCCTCGGACCGCACGCTTCTCCCCTGCTACCAGGCTGTTTCGGCGCGCCAACCCTACGGCGCGCCGCCACCGAAGCCCATGGCGGGAGAAGCGTGACGGCCTGTCCGTCGCCGCCCTCGTGCCCCGGTGCGGGCGGCGTCATGGTCAGCGGCCGGTGGGCAGGTTGGCGCCGCCGGTGCAGTCGAGCACCAGGCCGGTGATGAAGCTGTTGGCGGCCAGCATGTGAATGGCCCGGGCCACGTCCTCGGGGCGGCCGACCCGGCCGACCGGCGTGGTGGCGGCGACCCCGTCGAACAGCGCCTGACGCTGCTCGGCCGGAACACGGTCCCACCACGGGGTGTCGATGACACCAGGCGAGACGGCGTTGATCCGCAGGGGCGCCAGCTCGACGGCCAGCGGCGGGACCATCGCCTCCAACGCGCCGTTGAGCGCGGCGAGTCCCGCGGTACCGGGGAAGGCCGCGCGGGCGGAGGAGGCCGTTATCAGCGTCACCGATCCGTCCTGGCGCAGGTGCGGCAGCGCGGATTTGACGATGCGGACCTGGGGCCAGAACTTGGCGTCGAAGCCGGCCGCCAGGTCCTTCAGGTCCAGCTGGGCGAAGGGGCCGGCGCCTGCCGCGCCGCTCACCGCGAGGACAAGGTGATCGATGGTGCCGTGCTGGGTGAAGAAGGCGTCGATGGCGCCCTGATCGGTAGCGTCCATCCGGTAGCCGACGGTCTTGCCGCCGATCCGGGCCGCGGCCGCGTCCAGCCGCTCTTGGCCGCGGCCGGTGACGACGACCTCGGCTCCATCCGCCGCGAAGGCCAAGGCCGCGGCCTCGCCGATACCGGAGCTGCCGCCCATCACGACCACACGCTGCCCGGCGAACAAGGACGGTGAGTTACTCGACTCATTCATGATGCTGATTCCCCGATTTCTGACGGCATGTCTGTACAGTCTCTTGGCGAGACCGCCGGTCTCGATAAGAGTGTGTGACGAGACTGGTAGTCTCGTCAAGTGTGGGGAGGGGAAACAGTGCCCACAGGGTGCCGGAAGTGGGAAGAGGGAGGCATGGACGTGACTGAACCGCGCGCGGAACGGCCGCACACCGGACGGCGCCGCAACGAGGCGGCACGCCAGGCGATTCTGGACGCTGCTCTGCGGCTACTGGCAGAGGCCGACGGAAGGCCGGTCACCATCGATGCCATCGCCCGCGCGGCGGGCGTCGGGAAACAGACCGTCTACCGGTGGTGGCCCTCGAAGGGCGCGGTTCTCCTCGACGCGCTCATCAGCCAGGCCGGACACGACGTGCCTGTCCCCGATGCCGGCTCGCTACGCGACGATCTCCGTACCTTCATCGCGGCCACGTTCGACGGCGCCCAGCGTGCTCCCAGTGCTCCCGCCCTGCGCACCCTGGTGCGCGAAGCCGCTCACGACGTTCACCTCGCCGAGCTGATGCGCTCGTTCACCGCGACGCGCCGCGCCACCCTCCGGGACCTGCTGGCCCGTGGGCGCGGCGACGGCGAACTCCCCGACGACGCCGACCTCGACCTGATCGTCGACCAGATTTATGGCGTCTTCTGGTACCGCTTCCTTCTCGGCCATGCCCCCCTCGATCACGCTGCCGCCGACCGCCTCGCCGACTCCCTGCTCGGGGACCGGCAGGCAGGTGTCCCGCAGCCGATTCACCCTCGCGGAAATGAGTGAGTGCTGAACTTTGAGGGGCTGTCGGGGCATCGCCCCGACAGAAACCACCGCGTGTGGGTGGAACCCGACTGGGACCCCGTGCGGCATCTGGCCCACCCACCGAGCGCGGCAGCCGTCACCGACGCGCTCCGGCGCGCCCCCGAGGCCCGGGGCGTCCTCGTCAGCTCCCCTGCACCGTACGGAACCTGCACCGACACCGGAGGGGTCGCACGGGCGTGCAAGACCGCTGGCATCGTCGGGAAGATCACGCCGCACTGGCTCCGGCACTTCTTCGCCTCGGCCGGCCTCTCCAGGGGTGCCCGTGTCGGACATGGCCGAGTGGCTGGGGCATCGCGACCCGCGCATCACGCTCGAGACGTACGCGCACACCATGCCGGATGCGCCCGAGCGGCTCAGGAACCTCGTGGACTCCGTCTTCACCGGGCAGACCGAGCTGGCCTTGCCATTGGAGTTCGACGCGCTCGTCGAAACGGCTTGATGCCAGCCGATGAGCCGTGCGGCCGGCATCCCCGATGTGGGCTGTCGGCCTCACGTGTCTGACCACCCGTGGCCATCCGGCCCATGCCCGAATGCCCGAGTCCAACGCTCCGTAGTCAGCACCAAACCAGCACGGGAGCGGTCGAAAGGGGTGCTGACGTGGGCTTTCAGGTCAGCACCAAACCAGCACGGGAGTCGGAACGCCGCCGCCGAAACAGGGCATTGACTGCGATACCTGACACGCGTCTGGGAAGGCTGCCAACCGACCTTCAGCGTGCTCTCGACCGACTCGGAAGGCTTCCACCGAGCAGGACATGGTGCCTGCCCGCACCCCCGCACCCCGAACTATGGTGTCCCACCACATACGCGGCTGACCTGGGCGTTCCTACGGTGTGGCGACACGCAAACGTCCCCTCGTATCCGCTCGGAAGTGGTGCACATGGCCGCCGCAACACACGCCCCCACGCCTCCCGGCTCCCTCAAGCGCATTGTCGCCGCCAGCCTGATCGGCACCACGATCGAGTGGTACGACTTCTTCTTGTACGGGTCGGCCGCGGCGCTGGTGTTCAACAAACTGTTCTTCCCCGAGTCCGATCCGCTCGTCGGCACGCTCCTGTCCTTCCTGACGTACGCGGTGGGGTTCGCCGCGAGGCCGCTCGGGGCGCTCGTCTTCGGGCACTACGGTGACCGGCTCGGGCGCAAGAAGCTGCTGGTGCTGAGTCTGCTGATGATGGGCGGGGCGACGTTCGCGATCGGGCTGCTGCCGACGCACGCGACCGTGGGGTCCGTCGCCCCGGTGCTGCTGACGGTGCTGCGGCTCGTCCAGGGGTTCGCGCTCGGCGGCGAGTGGGGCGGCGCGGTGCTGCTCGTCTCCGAGCACGGGGACGCGAAGCGCCGCGGGTTCTGGGCCTCGTGGCCGCAGACCGGCGCGCCGGCCGGGCAGTTGCTCGCCACCGGTGTGCTGTCCGCGCTGACCGCGCTGCTGTCCGACGAGGCGTTCGGGGCGTGGGGCTGGCGGGTGCCGTTCCTGCTCTCCGGCGTCCTGGTGATGGTGGGTCTGTGGATCCGGCTGTCCGTCGACGAGTCGCCCGTCTTCAAGGCCGCGCTCGTCGCCGCCGAGGAGCGCAAGGCGTCGTCCACGCAGGCCGAGAAGATGCCGCTGGTCGCCGTGCTCCGGCACCACTGGCGTGACGTGCTCGTCGCCATGGGCGCCCGGATGGCCGAGAACATCTCGTACTACGTCATCACCGCGTTCATCCTCGTCTACGCGACCGCCCACACCGGCCTGTCCAAGCAGACCGCCCTCAACGCCGTCCTCATCGGCTCCGCCGTCCACTTCGCCGTCATCCCGGCCTGGGGCGCGCTGTCCGACCGGATCGGACGGCGGCCCGTCTACCTGATCGGCGCGGTCGGCGTCGGCCTGTGGATGTTCCCGTTCTTCGCGCTCATCGACCACGGCGCCTTCGGCAGCCTGCTGCTCGCCATCACCGTCGGCCTGGTCCTGCACGGTGCCATGTACGCCCCGCAGGCCGCCTTCTTCTCCGAGATGTTCGCGACCCGGATGCGCTACTCCGGCGCCTCCATCGGCGCCCAGTTCTCCTCCCTCGCCGCCGGCGCCCCCGCCCCGCTGATCGCCACCGCGCTCCTCGAGAGCTACGACGACTCGACCCCGATCGCGCTGTACGTCATCGCCGCCACGCTCCTCACGGTCGTCGCCATCGTCTGCGCCCGCGAGACCCGCCACCGCGACCTGGCCGACGTCTCCGAGGAGGCCCCGGCCGCCCGGGCCCACGCCGAGGTCTGACCTCCACCAGCCGCGTACTGCGGCCGCGTACGGCGCAAGGGCCCCTCATCCTCCCGAGGGGCCCTTCCGTCACCTACGAGCGACCACGTCGCGGAGCGGTCATACCGCGCCGCGGCTACGCCGTCATCCGCACGTCACCTTGTCCCGCGGCGTGTAGTGCGTGGCGAACTTCTCGCGCTTCACCTCGACACCGCCGTTCTTGAACACCCGGTCCACCGTGATGTCGAAGCCCTCCAGCGGATCCTGCGGCTGGCAGGTGGCGCCGCTGCTCGTCCGTACTCCCGGCGGCGTGACGTTGGTGCGCGGGCCCGCGACCGCCTCCACCGAGTCGTACTTCTTCGTGCCGAGGAAGGTGACCGTCACCGACGAGTCGGTCGCACTCGCCTTGATGTAGAGGGGCTTGCCCGAGTCGTTGCGGAACCGGAGGTCCAGCGTGCCCCACGCCACCGTCGCCTCCCGGCCCGCCGGGTAGCGCTCGATGTAGAAGGAGTGGGCGCCGTGCTCGACCGGCTGGAGGCCGGCGAAGAAGAGCGCGTTGTAGACGGTCGTCGCCACGGAGGAGACGCCGCCGCCCGCCGCCAGCTGGTAGCGGCCGTCGAGGATCATCGTGCCGTCGACGAATCCGTTGGCCTTGGTGCGCTCGCCGACCGTCCGGTTGAAGCTCCACTCCTCGCCGGGCTGGACGAGGGAGCCGTTGATCAGTTCGGCGGCGCGGCCGATGTTGGTCGTCCGGTACGGGGCGGTCGGGAAGTTCACCGTGAACGTCGACATCTGCTCGGTGATCCCGAGCTGTGCCAGGTTCCCCGTCGAAAGCCGCGGCCGGGTGGTGGTCGTGGCGACCGGGCCGGTACGGGCGTCGGTGCCCGTCTTCGTCAGGAGCGGCTCCACCGCCTCGCCGAGGGCCTTGGCCGACACCTGGCGGCCGGACCGGCCCTCCTGCTCCACGACGACCTTGCCGTTGCGTACCCCGAGCCGGCCCTCGACGGGGCTGCCGGTGAACGTGTTCAGCTGGCGGGCCACCGCCGGGTCCTTCATCAGGGCGGCGGCGTCCAGCGACGAGGCGAGCCGGCCCCCGTCCGCCGTCACCTCCAGATGGTCGGCGAGCGTGGCCGCCGAGATCGACAGCCGCTGGTCGCCCGAGGTCAGCGTGACCGGGCCCGACAGGGCGGGCTCGGCGAAGTCCTTCACGAACCGGGCGATCTCGGCGGCCTGGACCTTGGGGTGGACGACGGACACCGGCAGCAGCACCGGCGAGGCGCCCGTACCGGTCGCCGGATAGGCGGTACGCAACGCGTCGACCGCCTTGTCCGCGTCCAGCTTCCGTCCGTCCCGCGGCTGTGTCACCACGGTCTTGCCCTGGTCGAAGGCGACGGCGCCCTCGCGGACCGTACGGTCGGTCTTCTTCGCCACCGCCGCGACCGCCGCGTGGGCCTTCGGTACGTCGAAGGAGACGACGGGCTCGATGGTGCGGCTGCCCGACGAGAACAGCCGCCCGATCACCGTCACCGGGCCGCGGGACGGGTCGGCCGCGCGCTCCGCCGTGGCCGCCGCGTCGATCGTGAGCCCCACCGACTCCGGGTCCACGGTGGTCGTGGTGTCGCCGATCGCGACCTTGATCGGGTCCTTCCAGGCGGCGGGCCCGGCCGAGGTCAGCCGGGCGGTGGCCTCGGCGCGGCTCATGCCGCCGATGTCGACCCCGCTTACCCGGGTGCCCGCGGAGATGTCGTCCCCGGTGGCGACGAGACCCGCCACGTACAGTCCGCCGGCGGCGGCCGCGACCACACCGGTCGCGATCACCGCCATGCGTATGGGGCTGCGGCGCTCGCGGCGCCCGTGCCGGCCTCTGGCGGCGTGGACGGCGTTCGTGGAGCGGTGCACACACCCTCCCGGTGCGAAGTGGAGTCGGAGAGAACCGGCGGCACGAACCAGGGGACTCCGGTGAAGGGAATCCGGGCGTGCGGAGCTGACACCGGGCCGGTTCCGTGCGGGGGCATCCCTTCAACGATACGCCGAATGGGGTAAAGGATCCATATGATCCCTTTCTTCCGCTGGTGACGCCCCTCTCATCTCCTCTCGATCTAAGGTGGATCGGTGTCCACGTCTCCGATCGGTCCCCAGTCCGTCGACCGCGCTCTCGCCCTCCTCGACGCCGTCGCCGACGCCGAGCGACCGGTCGGCGCCGAGGCCCTGGCCCGTACCCTCGGCTGCGCGCTGTCGACCGTCTACCACCTGGCCGGACCCCTGATCGCCCGCGGCCACCTCGTCCGTACTCCCGAGGGCTACGCACCCGGACCGCGTGTTCCCGCCCTGCACCGCGCCTACCAGCGCCACCACGGGCTCGGCGGCCCCGTCACCACCCTGCTCGGGCATCTGCGCCGGACCGCCGGCGCCGAGGCGTACTTCACCGCCTACCGTGACGGCCGGATCACCGTCCTCGACACCACCGCGCCCGTCACCGACACCGCCCACCCCTTCACCCCGGGCCCCGAGCCGCGCGCCCACGCCACCGCGCACGGCAAGGTCCTGCTCGCCGGGCTGCCCCGGGCCGCGCGCCGCCGCTACCTCGACGAGCACGGCATGGCCCGCTTCACCGACCGGACGATCACCAGCCCCGAACGCTTCGAGGCGGAGCTGGCCCGGGTCCGCGAGAGCGGCGTCGCCGTCTCGGTGGGGGAGGCGGACCCCGCGTACACCTGTCTGGCCACCGTGCTCCCTGAGCGGGCCGACGGCATCGCGCACGCGCTGTCCGTCTCGCTGCCCACCGCCGATTTCCGGCGGCGGCACGGCGAGGTACGGGCCGCGCTGGCCCGCGCCGTCCCGCTCTTCGTGCCGTTCCTCGACGTGGCGGGCGGGATTCCGACCCTGCCGGAATCCTGAGGCGCCCGGCTGGCGGGGGTCCCGCGCAGGCCGCACCGTGGAGGCATGATCTTCATCGCCGTACGATTCACCGCCCGCCCCGACGTCGCCGACGCCTGGCTGGAGCACGTCGCCGACTTCACCAACGCCACCCGCTCCGAGCCCGGCAACCTGTTCTTCGACTGGTCGCGCGGCGTCGACGACCCGAACCAGTGGGTCCTCCTGGAGGGCTTCGCCGACGACGAGGCCGGCGCGAAGCACGTCGCGTCCGACCACTTCAAGGCCGGTCTCGCGACCATGGGCGAGCTGATCGCCTCCACCCCCGAGATCATCCACGTGAACTCGCCCGAGCTGCAGGGCTGGGGCCCCATGGGCGAGCTCGCCCGCTGAGTCCTCGCGACGCGCGTGACCGCGTGACCCGCCGAGCCAGTACGGGCTGCCGGGTCGTGCCGGTCAGGACGGCCCGCCGGAACCTTCCGGCGGGCCGCGCTCTTTTCCGCCCGGCCCGTCCCGCCCCGCCGGCCCCCCCCGGCCCTGCCCTGCCCCGCCCACCCCGCTCCGTCCCACGCCTCCCCGCCGCCCCTCCAGTCCTGGAAAACGCATGTGCGTCCGCCGTACCGCCCGTGCCACGATGGCGCCGGAAAGCGAGGTCCCGTGGGCGAGTCGAGATCGTTCGAGCAGGCGCTGGTCACCTGGGTGGCGGGCGGACCCGAGGCGGAGCGGGCGGCACGGACCGCCCGCGAACTGGCCGGCGGGGTGCGCACGGCCGTGCTCGTCGAGGGGGACAGCGACCGGGCCGCGATCCACACCCTCGCCGCCCGCCACGGCCGCGACCTCGGCGCGGAGGGCGTCGCCGTCGTGCCGCTCGGCGGCGCCACCAACATCGGGCACTTCCTGAACGTCTGCGGCCCGCCCGGGCTCGGCCTTCCGCTCGCCGGACTCTGCGACCTCGGCGAGGAGCGGTACTTCCGGCGCCATCTGGAGCGGGTCGGGCTCGGGTCCGGGCTCACGCCGGAAGATCTGGAAGGCCTCGGCTTCCAGGTGTGCGACGCCGACCTGGAGGACGAGCTGATCCGCGCGCTCGGCGCCGACGGCGTGATCCGGGTGATCGACGCCCAGGGCGAGACCCGCCCGTTCCGCACCTTCCAAGGCCAGCCCGCCCAGCGGGACCGGCCCGTGGAGCACCAGCTGCGACGCTTCCTCGGCACCCACAGCGGGCGCAAGGAGCTGTACGCGCGGGCGCTCGTCGCCGACCTGGACCTGGCCGCCGGCGTGCCGCGCCCGCTGGCACGGCTGCTCGACCGCGTCTGACCCGCCTGCCGCGCGGGGAAGCCCCCGACCGAGCCCCCTCCGGACGAGCCTGCCGACCACCGGCCACCGCCCACCGCCCGCCTTCGGACCCGGTCGTGGTCATGCCGTACCGCCGGTGGCAAGATCACTCACGCGGGGGCGAGGGATCCGAGGCAGGTGGGGGCGGAGATGGTGTACGCGGCGGCCGTGGCCGTAGCGGTTCTGGGCATCGCGGGCGGCGTCTGCGGGGTCGCGGCCCTGCGCACCGGCTGGATCCTGCCCTGGCAACGCCGTCACGTCCGGCGGCCCGCGCTGCACGGCTGGGCCCTGCTGGTCATGGGCGGGTCGCTGGTCGCCCAGGCGGCGAACCTGGGCACCTTCCCCACCGGCCCGTTCCTCACGCCGCCCCTGGCCGCGTCCGGGGCCCTCCTGGTGGGCATCCTGCTGCTCGTCCTCGCACAGCGCCCCTCCTCCGGCCGGGGAGCGCGGTCCACAGATCCCGGACGCTGATCCGGGACGCTGCTCCCGGCCGCCGGGCCTGGCCCACCGAACCCCGCCCCGGACGCCGACCCCGCGCCCAACCCCGACTCCTCCCGCCGCCGTTCGGGCGCCTCCAGCGGGCGCGCCGGCGCGCCGCGCGGTCGAATCGAGGCATGGCACCCTTCGACAGGACCCGTACCGGCGGCTCCGTGCCGAGCGTCGCCGCCCAGGGCACATGGTGGTACGCCGCCATAGCCGGCGAGGCCGCCGACTCGTTCAGCGCCCGCGTCCGGATACGCATGCGGCGGGCCTGCCTCGCCGCCGTCCTCCTGCTCACCCTCGCCTACGCCGGACTGGTGCTCACCGCCACGGGCCGGCGCTGGGGCGACGCCGTCCTCGCCGGGCGGCTCGCCGATCCCGCCGTCGCCCGCGTGCTGCGCGAGCACCCCTCGGCCCAGGGCTTCGGCACCCTCACCCTGGTCCTCGCCGTCCTGCTGCTCGCCGCCGTCGGCGTCCTGCGCAAGCGGTACGCGCACACCGCCGCCGCCCTCGGCACCCTCGCCGCCGCGCTCGTCGTGGCCCTGCTGCTGCGGTACTACGCGCCCGGCCCCCGCTTCGTCGACGCCTCGGGCACCCCCGTCCCCAGCGGCTTCCCCAGCGTGCCCGCCGTGCTCGCCGCCGGCACCGCCCTCGGTCTCGTCCTCGTCGTCCCGCACCGGCTGCGGGCCACCGCCGTCGGCCTCGGCGCCCTGTGGGCCGCCGCCCTCGGCGCGTACAGCATCGCCACCGGCCACCACCGCCCCGGCGACGTCATCGCCGCCGACCTGCTCGTGCTCGCCGGCTTCACGGCGGCCGTCGGCTTCCTCGCCCGCGGCGGCAAAGTGCGCCCCGCGCCGCGGCGCGGGCTGCCCCCGCAGCGGTTCCTCGTCGTCGTCCCCCTCGCCGTCGTCGCGGTCGCGGGCCTCGCCGCCGGCGCGTACCTCCTCGGCGGCACCCTCCCCGGCCCCGGACCCGTGGCCGCCGCGCTGCCCCGGACCGCCCACCGTTGCGGCCAGGCGCTCGCCGCCGGGACCGGAGCCGCCGTCGCCCTCGCCCTGCTGGGCATGCTGCGCCACGTCGCGCTCGACCCGGAGCCCGTCCCGTACCGGCGCGCCGCCGCCGACCCCGCCGACCCCTTCGCCGACGACGCGGACCCCGACGGACCGGGCCGCGGGTACCTCGACGACGGCCTTCCCCCGGACCCCTTTCCCGAGGAGCGGGATCACGAGATATCTTGATGTCGAGCAATCTTGAAGGCAGACGCAGACGTGGAGCGGAGCACACCCGGTGACTGACTCGACCATCATCTACACGCACACCGACGAGGCGCCCGCCCTGGCGACGTACTCGTTCCTGCCCGTGATCCAGGCGTACGCCTCGACCGCCGGCATCAACGTCGAGACGCGTGACATCTCCCTGGCCGGGCGCATCATCGCCACCTTCCCGGAGCGTCTCGAGGAGGGCCAGCGCATCGCCGACGCCCTCGCCGAGCTCGGTCAGCTGGCGAAGACGCCCGAGGCCAACATCATCAAGCTGCCGAACGTCTCGGCCTCGATCCCGCAGCTGAAGGCCGCGATCGCCGAGCTCCAGGCCCAGGGCTACGCGCTTCCGGACTACCCGGACGACCCGCAGAGCGACGAGGACAAGGACGTCCGCGCCCGCTACGACAAGATCAAGGGCTCGGCCGTCAACCCGGTCCTGCGCGAGGGCAACTCGGACCGCCGCGCTCCCGGCGCCGTGAAGAACTACGCGAAGACCCACCCGCACCGCATGGGCGCCTGGACCCCCGAGTCCAAGACCAACGTGGCCACCATGGGTGAGAACGACTTCGCGACCACCGAGAAGTCCACCGTCATCGCCGAGGACACCACCCTCCGCTTCGAGCACGTCGCCGCCGACGGCACCGTCACCGAGCTGCGCGAGCCGCTGAAGGTCATCGCGGGCGAGGTCGTCGACGCCGCCGTGCTGCGCGGCGCCGCGCTCGACACCTTCCTCGCCGAGCAGGTCGCCCGCGCCAAGGCCGAGGGCGTGCTGTTCTCCGTGCACCTCAAGGCCACGATGATGAAGGTCTCCGACCCGATCATCTTCGGCCACGTCGTGCGCGCCTTCTTCCCGCGCACCTTCGCCACGTACGGCGAGGTCCTGGCCGGCGCCGGCCTGTCCGCGAACGACGGCCTCGGCACCATCTTCAAGGGCCTGGAGTCCCTCCCGCACGGCCTCGGCGAGGAGATCAAGGCCTCCTTCGACGCCGAGATCGCCGAGGGCCCGGCCCTCGCCATGGTCGACTCCGACAAGGGCATCACCAACCTGCACGTGCCGTCCGACGTCATCGTCGACGCCTCGATGCCGGCCATGATCCGCACCTCCGGCCACATGTGGGGCCCGGACGGCCAGGAGGCCGACACCCTCGCCGTCCTCCCGGACAGCTCCTACTCGGGCGTCTACCAGGCCGTCATCGAGGACTGCCGTGCCCACGGCGCCTTCGACCCGTCGACCATGGGCTCCGTCCCGAACGTCGGCCTGATGGCGCAGAAGGCCGAGGAGTACGGCTCCCACGACAAGACCTTCGAGATCGCCGCGGCGGGCACCGTCCGTCTCGTCGACGCCTCCGGCACCACGGTCCTGGAGCAGGAGGTCGCCGAGGGCGACATCTTCCGCTCCTGCCAGGCCAAGGACCTGCCGATCCAGGACTGGGTCAAGCTCGCCGTCACCCGCGCCCGCGCCACCGGCGTCCCGGCCGTGTTCTGGCTGGACGAGAACCGCGCCCACGACGCGCAGCTGATCGCCAAGGTGAACACCTACCTCGCGGACCACGACACCGAGGGCCTGGACATCAAGATCATGTCCCCGGTCGAGGCCACGAAGTACTCCGTGGAGCGCATCCGCCGCGGCGAGGACACCATCTCGGTCACCGGCAACGTCCTGCGCGACTACCTGACGGACCTCTTCCCGATCCTGGAGCTGGGCACCAGCGCCAAGATGCTGTCCATCGTCCCGCTGATGGCGGGCGGCGGCCTCTTCGAGACCGGCGCCGGCGGCTCCGCCCCGAAGCACGTCCAGCAGCTGGTCAAGGAGAACTACCTGCGCTGGGACTCGCTCGGCGAGTTCTTCGCGCTGGCCGCCTCCTTCGAGCACCTGGCGACCACCACGGACAACGCCCGTGCCCAGATCCTCGCCGACACGCTGGACCGCGCCACCGGCACCTTCCTCAACGAGGACAAGTCGCCGACCCGTCGCCTCGGCGGCATCGACAACCGCGGCAGCCACTTCTACCTGGCCCTCTACTGGGCCCAGGAGCTCGCCAAGCAGACCGACGACGCGGAGCTGGCCAAGGCCTTCGCCCCGCTCGCCGAGACGCTCGCCGCGAACGAGCAGAAGATCGTCGACGAGCTGATCGCCGTCCAGGGCTCCCCGGCCGACCTCGGTGGCTACTACCAGCCCGACCCGGCGAAGGCCGCGGCCGTGATGCGTCCGTCCGCCACCTTCAACGAGGCCGTCGCCTCCCTGGCCTGAGCCTCGGCGCTGTGGCGTCGGGCACATCGCCCCACCCTCGTTATGCAACTTGTTGCACAAGCATCGGCCGGTCGTCTACAACAGTCGGTGAC